>JBAVYC010000120.1:0-3848 GCA_049698595.1 Desulfobacterales bacterium
AATACCGATAAAAAGGGTTGCAAAGGTGGCGGCTTTGTTAACCCCGCAGAGCTCCTCATTGACATGGGTGAGGATGCTTGCCGTCGAGAAATCATCACCCGCGCGGGACTTGATAATGGATTTCGTAATCGACATAAACGAAGCGGCCGGCACACATTTTCCGGAAACATCACCGATGCAAAAACAAAAGCGATCTTCGCCGATAAAAAAGAAATCATAAAAATCACCCCCAAATTCGCGGGCCGGTTGCAGGGTGGCATATACATCGAATTCGTCATGGTCCGGGAAAGCCGGAAATTCGGACGGCAGCATGCTCAGCTGTATTTTACGGCCGACATTTAACTCGTCTTCTTTTTTGCCTTTATGCGACTCAATAAGTTTGTAGGCCTTCTGCAGTTCTTCCAAGCTGTATTTCAAAGCGAGGTGGGTTTTTACGCGGGCCTTGACGATAGGCGGGTAGACCGGTGTTGTGATATAATCCACAGCACCCAGTTCAAGGCACTCGGACATCTCCCCGATTTTCCCTTTGTCGGTGATGAAGATTATGGGGATCGACCGCGTGGTTTCATCAGCCTTCAAGCGCCGGCAGGCCTCGGGACCATCCATCGCGGCGGTCGTGACGTCCAGCAGAATCAAATCCGGAGGATCGGCGGTGATGACTGCGACCAAAGGCTCTTCAGCGCTCATCGTGACCACGATCTCATAATCCGGTTTCAGCAAATCGACCAGGACGTTGAGGTCGAGTTGCCCATCGTCGACGATCAGGATTTTCTTCCGTTTTTCCATCTTGACCTCTCTGTTTTTGGGCGTCCCCGCCATTTACTTGCATTTGTTGGCCCCGCATATGGCTGATACTTCGACCCGCACATCTTTCGGAAGTCTGCCAACTTCTACCGTTTCCCGCGCCGGCAGACTTTCTGCAAAGTAGCTGTTATAAACCGCGTTAAACTTCACGAAATCTTCCATGTCTTTTAAAAAGCAAGAGCATTTCAGCACATTTTGCAGGGTCATCCCGGCCGCCGTGATGATGGCCTGCAAATTTTCCATTACCTGTTTTGTTTGAACTTCAATATCATCTTCAACAAGGTCACCGCTTTTAGGGTCTATCGCAATTTGTCCGGAAACGAAAAGCAGATTTCCATAGTGAATGGCTTGGGAATAGGGTCCGATGGCAGCGGGCGCGAGGTCCGTGGATATGATTTTTTTCATGAGATTATTCTCCTATATGTCGTTTAGATCGTTAGGTTCGTTAAGATGTCTGAGGACGAATGTCAGAGGATAGAAGTCCGCGGGCCCCCGTCTTCTGACTTCTGATATCTGTCATCTGTCTTCAGGATCACCCGTGCATCCACGATGCCTAACCCGCTTTCATAAACTATGACCGGGTTAAGGTCCATCTCCTCGATGTCCGGGTAGGCCTCAATGATTTCGGAGCACAGCTGCAATAATTTTCTGATGGATTTTTGATCCAGTGGGGGTTTGCCCCTGGCACCGTTAAGAATTGGATATGACTTTGTTTCCGCAATCATCTTTCTGGCATCCGTCGGTGTGATCGGCAGCACTCGAAATGAAACATCTTTGAGAATTTCCACCATGATCCCGCCCAGTCCATACATGATTACCGGACCAAACTGGTCATCGTATTTGGTGCCAATGATGATTTCAACACCCTGCGCAGCCATGGGAGATACTAAAACCCCCCTGATATCGGCTTGGGGGTTAAAATTCCGGACGTTTTCTATAATCTCATCAAAGGCCCTGTGAATTTCTTTGCCCGTGCGAAGCTTGATCCTTACACCACCGGCATCACTTTTGTGCAAAATGTCCGGGGAGACAATTTTCAGCACGACATCGCTACCGATAGTTTTTGCAATCTCGACGGCTTCATCTGCTGTTTGGGCCAGAAAATCTGCAGGGACCGCAGCGCCGTGGATGGCAAAAAGTCGTTTGGCCTCATGTTCCAGCAAAACCCTGCGACCTTCTTTGCGTGCGATCTGAATGATTTTCTTACCTTCGGATTTGGCTTTTGCTTTCCAGTTCAAGACAAACTTTGTTATGGAATGATAACTGTTGAGATAGTTACCATACTGGGCCAGGACAGAGATGCATTTCACCGCGACGTCTAGGGAGTCGTAAACCGGAATGTTATAATATCTCAAAAGCTCCAGAGCATGGGGCTTTTCGGAACTATAAAGGCTGTGCAGAACAATCGGTTTATGGCGCTTTTTCATCATTTTGCCCATTTGGTGGGCCGCATCTTCTTCCATCAGCGACAGACTTTCAGCAAATCGGATGCCATAGCCCCCAAAAAGTCCCACAATCAAAAGTCCGCCCACATTGGGATCGTTCAAAATGATTCGGACACAATCGGCAAATACCGATGGATCGGCGTCCGTGCCGCCGGCCACATCGACCGGATTCGGAACGGATGCCGCTTGCGGCAGAATGCCTCTGAGTTTATTCTGAGTTTTTTCGCTTAACTCGGGAATCTCAACACCCAGATCGGTTAAAAGATCGGCGGCAATAGTGGCGTGTCCGCCGCCGTCGGCCAGGATGGCGATCTTGTTATTTTTAACCGGCGGCAGGCTCGAGAGGGTTTCGGCAGCGGGGAAAAGCTCGTCGGAGTTTTCAATGACGACAATTCCGGCGCGCCGAAATGCTGTATTGGCCACTTCGGAAATTCCTGCCAGAGCCCCGGTATGAGAGCCTGCCGATTTTTTACCGATGGATGATCGACCGCTTTTAAGCAGAATAATCGGCTTCTCCAGCGTCGTTTTCTGGGCCTGTTGGACGAATTCGCGGCCATTGTGCAATCCTTCCACGTACATTAATATGGCCTTGGTATGCGGGTCTTGACGAAAAAATTCCAGGTATTCGTGAAATTTTATATCGGCCTCGTTACCCACACCGACATAATAGGAAAATCCTTTGCGGCTTTTGATTTTTGCCTCCGTGATCAATGTCAGTGCCATGTTGCCGCTCTGGGTAAGAAGTGCAATGTCCCCCTTGGGGGCATCCTTCAACCCCACCAGGTTTAAATTAGTATGCATATTAAGCATGCCGGAAGTGTTGGGGCCAATCAAACGAATATTGTGTTTTTTGGCCACAGCTACCATTTCGTTCTCCAGCTGCCTGCCTTCCCGGCCCATCTCTGAGAATCCCCCCGCCAGGACCACCGCTCCACTAACCCCATTCTGGCCGCAATCTTCCAAGACCGCCGGCAGGGTTCCGGCCGGGGTGGCGATCAGAGCCACATCCACCGGTACCTCGATATCAGAGACTTTTTTGTAGCATTTAACCCCCAGGATACTTTTTTCTTTGGGGTTTACCGGATATATTCTGCCCTCGAATTTTTCATCCAACAGCGTTCGGATCGTCTGATACCCGCGTTTGGTTTCATTCTTGGATGCACCGATAATCGCAACCGATTCGGCGTTTAATATTCGCTCTAAAGACATTTCCGTTTCTTCCTTATTATCGGTTTCCAGTTCCAGTTCCAGTTCTCAGGTTTTAGATGACTGATGACAGAAGTCAGATGACGGATGACAGAAGCCAGAAGACAGATATTGAACTTCCAAATTCTTCTCTATGCACCATGCTCTCTGCCCTTTTTGCCCGCAACGCGTAACCCGTAACGCGCAACTCGCAACCCGCGACTCGGATCCCGAAACCCGTCCACGCGAAGCTTGCGGTCTTTTCGGCATCCACGGACACCCGGAAGCCTCCACCATGTGTTATTTCGGATTATATGCCCTGCAACACCGCGGGCAAGAAAGCGCGGGTATCGCTGTTGTCAAGGACGACCGGGTTGTTTCGCACAAAGGGATGGGACTGGTGCCGGATGTGTT
>JBAVYC010000121.1:0-2435 GCA_049698595.1 Desulfobacterales bacterium
TCGTAATACCCGGCCGAAAGACAGTAGGTGCCGATGATGATGCGCCTTTGAACCTCCGGACCAAATCCCTGCGATCGTGTGCTGCGGTACATATTCATCAGGTCCGGTTTGTCTTTGTTGCGTAAGCCGTACTTAACGCCGTCATATCTGGCCAGATTGGAGCTGGCTTCCGAGGGCGCAATGACATAATAGACGGCCACCGCATATTGGGTGTGGGGCAAAGAAATCGTCACCCGCCTGGCACCCAGTTCTTCAAGGACCCCAACGGCATTGTTCACCGCCGCCATTACAGCAGGGTCCAACCCTTCGGTGGCGCTGTATTCCTCAGGAATACCAACGGTAATCCCGCTCAGATCGCCGTCGAGGGCGGCGGTATAATCCGGCACATCCCTGGGCACCGAGGTGGAGTCGGAGTTGTCATATCCGGATATGGCGTTCAGTAATATGGCACAATCGGTCACGTTTTTTGCCAGCGGGCCGATCTGATCCAATGAAGATGCAAAGGCCACCAGACCAAATCGGGAGACCCGCCCGTATGTAGGCTTCATGCCCACAACACTGCAATGCGAGGCCGGCTGCCGGATAGACCCCCCGGTATCCGACCCCAACGCTCCCAGACACATATCTGCAGCGACCGCCGCCGCAGACCCGCCGCTGGATCCGCCGGGAATACAGGTGACGTCCCATGGATTGCGGGTAATTTTAAATCCGGAGTTTTCCGTAGATGATCCCATGGCGAATTCATCCATGTTGAGTTTGCCGACGATGACCGCCCCGGCGTCTTTTAACTTCCGAATAACCGTTGCATCATAAGGGGGCACAAAATTTTCAAGGATTCGTGAGCCACAGGTTGTCGCAAAGGCTTGGGTGCAGATCAAATCTTTAATGCCCAGCGGAATTCCGGTAAGCGGCAAACAGTTGCCCCTGGCAATCGCCTCATCCGCCTGCCCGGCCTGCTGCATGGCAAGCGCTTCTGAAATGGTAATATAGGCGTCTATTTTACTCTCAACCGCATCGATTCTATCCAAAACCGCCCGGGTCAACTCCCGGGAGGATATTTCCCCGCTTTTTAGAAGCCGGTGAGCTTCATGAATGGTCAGCTCGTGCAATTTCACTGATTGTTTCTCCTTATTAACTGAAACATTAGGAAAACGCCTTATTGTAATTAAATTCCAAGTACCAAGCACCAAATTACAAATAAATCTCAAATTCCAATACCAAATGATTCGTTCGCTTCTCTATAATTTGCACCTACTGATCCGGATGCTTTTATTAATTGTTTGCCATCCTCAATATTTGCAATTGTTTTCGGTAAAGTTTTAACGAAAAACCTAACAGCTTTAGCGAATTGGAATGTTCTTTCTTCAAGATCATATACAGGTTTGGAATTTTGAATTTTGGTCATTGGGATTTATTTGTCATTTGGGATTTGTAATTTGAGATTTTAAAGGGCTCACCCAATCACCTTCGGCACCACAAAGTTCCCATCCTCCTTTTCGGGGGCGTTTGCCAGGGCCTGCTCCCGATCCAGCGGCGGTCTTAGTTCGTCTTCGCGAAATGCATTCGTTAAGGAAATCGCATGGGATGTCGGTTGCAGCCCTTCCGTGTCGACCTCATCGAGTTTAGCGACATATTCCAGAACATCCCCAATCTGCCCGGCAAACTTATCGATGGATGCGTCATCCAGATCCAGCCGGGCTAAATCTGCTACATACAAAACTTCGTCTTTGGTTATTTTCATGGTGATGTGTCCGTTGTTTGTTGTTTTTTGTGTGTTGTGTGTCGTTTGTTGTCATCGTTTATTGAGCAAACGAAAAATACCCATGCCGAGGCCCTTAGGAGCATTTATCTGACAACATGTTGCAAGGAACGTTTGGTTTCAGTGTTCAAATTTCAGGACTTTGCGACTCGCCTTCCTGACACCCCTGGCCCAGACCTAACGTGTGAAACTACATTTCAAAAGTTGGAGTTGGTTCTATCCTGGACCACTTTGCATTTTGTAGGTTGGGTTGAGCCTACTCCAGGCTTTGTTGGGTTTAGTTGCACTCAACCCAACCTACATTTTTGCGGTGTTATTGCGAAATGCGAAACCCAACAACAGCCGATTTCGGAACCTCACCCCAAAAGTTTCTATTCCGATTAAACTGGCCGATTTTCAGGCCAGCGGCTGGGCTGAACCCTGAACCTCGCACCCTACACCTATCTTTTAGCCTTTCACCTTTATCCTTTTACCTTTCACCTTTAAATTATTTTTCAACCACTATCGGCTTCAGCCCTTCTTTTTTCAACTTTTCCAGGGTGGGTCGGACTGAAGCCTTGCTTTTGTATTCCCCGACCCTGACCCGGTACCAGATGCCTTTGCCCGGAACCTTGCCGATTGCCCGATAGGACTCAAATCCCTTTTTCTTGAGTTTAGCCACCAGGCGATCGGCATC
>JBAVYC010000122.1:0-1687 GCA_049698595.1 Desulfobacterales bacterium
CAAACGTTGTGACCGTTGTCGCCACCTTGACCATGATGTTTTCGCTGGAATGGCGTTTGACCCTCTTGAGCATTGCGGTCGTACCCTTATTTGTGGCGCCGACGAGGCGGGTCGGTCGAAAGTTACGCAAAATCCGCCGTCGGAGCATGGAGTTGAACGCCAGAATGAATACCCTGATGCAGGAGACCCTCAACATAGACGGGGCCTTGCTGGTCAAACTGTTTGGACGGCAAGCCGATGAAAGGGCCAGGTTTCAACAGCGCAGCACGGCCGTGGCCGATATCGGCGTCCGCTCGGCCATCGTGGGGCGCTGGTTTTTTATAGGTCTGGGTCTGATCAGTGCCGTCGGGACCGCTGTGATGTTTTGGATTGGCGGGCACATGGTTTTGCGGGGCGTTTTCACGGTCGGTACGATTGTGGCCTTCGGTGCTTACCTGACCCAACTCTATGGCCCGCTAAGTTCCATCAGCAATGCCCATGTCGAGTTCGCCACCAGCATGGTCAGTTTTGAGCGCGTATTCGAGGTGCTGGATCTTCCGGTCGAAATCCAGGATAAGCCGAATGCGATCATGCTGCCGGACGTCACCGGTGCGGTCGCCTTTCAGGACGTTACCTTCAGCTACACAGAGGGCGGCGACGACGCTTCGGCTTTGTTGGGGTTGAGGGTTGATCGACTTACGAAAGAAAATGACGCGACAGCCGCGATCATCGCTCAGAAACCGAGCCGCCAAATGGCCCTGGAAGCCGTGAACTTTGAGATCAAACCCGGTGAACTAGCGGCCCTGGTGGGGCCCAGCGGTGCCGGCAAAACCACAATCACCTATCTATTACCACGTCTCTACGATCCTACCGGCGGCCGGATCCTTCTGGATGGACACGACTTGCGGGATGTGTCACAGGCATCTTTGGCCAAGGCCATCGGCATGGTCACCCAGGAAACCTATCTTTTTAACGACACGCTGAAGGCCA
The DNA here is from genome assembly GCA_049698595.1 of Desulfobacterales bacterium. Taxonomy (GTDB): domain Bacteria; phylum Desulfobacterota; class Desulfobacteria; order Desulfobacterales; family JAFDCJ01; genus JAFDCJ01. Next base: position 970 of record JBAVYC010000122.1, read on the forward strand.
ATCTCCTTTATGCCGCACCAGACGCCGCCCAGACCGAAGTTGAGGCAGCTTGCCGGGCGGCAAATATCCACCATTTCATCGCCGGCCTGCCGGATGGGTACGACACTGTGGTGGGCGCGCGGGGCTATCGTTTGAGTGGGGGTGAGAGGCAGCGAATCGCGATTGCCAAGGTAATTCTCAAAGACCCGCGCATTCTGGTTCTGGACGAGGCCACCAGTAGTCTCGACAGCCAAAGCGAGGCCCTCATTCAGGAGGCCTTGGAAAGGATTATGAAGGGCCGCACCAGCCTGGTCATTGCCCACCGGCTCAGCACCATCCTGGGTGCGGATATGATCCTGGTCTTAGATCAAGGCCGTATCGTCGAGCATGCCCATCGTTCCGAAACACATTCCGCTCACGAACAGCTCCTGAAACAAGAAGGGCTGTATGCCAACCTCTATAATACCCAATTCCGGGATATGAAAGCCTGCAATACTTCTCCAGGCCGCCTATCGGAAAATAAGGAGTGATGGCGTATTGGCCTCCGGCTCGACTCCGTCCCGTAGGGGAATACTGAACCCCAACGTTGCAAAGGCCTGAGGGCTTCAGAGTCAAGAGGAGCCCCTTAGCATAATAAAATTAGAAGCTTCATCCCGCAAAGCGGGGGCGTCTGAGGGCAGTCGTAGTTCTTTACTTCGAACCCTCAGCAACGCAGAATCTGAAGTCCTCAGGCTTTCCC
>JBAVYC010000123.1:0-4712 GCA_049698595.1 Desulfobacterales bacterium
TAGTACTCCATCTCTCCATTGCTCCAAGGCCGAGGCTTTCAAGAACTGTCGGCTACCTTATAAATTACCTTTTTATGGTTATAATTCCGAAAAATCATGTGACATTCCATCATGTCATGATTAAATATGGATTTTCCAAATAACGGGCCAGGGTTTGAAGAAATTCGGCGGCCGGGGCCCCGTCTACTACCTGATGGTCAAAAGTCAAACTCAAAAACATCATCGACCGGATGGCGATTTCACCGTTATGGACTGCCGGCTTTTCCTTCACCCGGCCAACGCCGAGAATACCGGTTTCCGGCGGTTTCAATATGGGGGTGACCCCATCTACCTGAAACATGCTTATGTTGGAAATGGTAAAGGTTCCCCCGGTGACCTCGTCCACCGTAAGGGTCCCTTCGCGGGCTTTACGAGCCAGTTGCCTGGCCCCAATTGCAATCTGCAAAAGCCCCATTTTGTCGGCATCCCGCAAGACCGGCACGATCAATCCCTCGGGCAAGGCCACGGCAATTCCCATATTTACCGAATCGTGCAGCAGAATTTCCTCACCGACGAGGGTTGAATTCATGATGGGATAATGCTTCAGGGCCCTGGAAGTTGCCAGGATAATGATGTCGTTATAGGAAATTCTCACGGTTTCATCTTTTTTATATTCTTCTCTGACCGTATCGCAGAATCGAACCATTTCGGTCACATCGACTTCGGTGAAAGTTGTCAATTGGGCCGTGTTGTGGAGACTGGCGTGCATGTTTTCGGCAATCGATTTGCGCATGCCGCTAAATGGAATCGATTTTACCGGCGTAGCCGCTTCTGTTTGTTTCATCAATTCCAGAGTCCGCTCAACATCCCTCCTGGTGATTTTGCCGCCCTCAACACTGCCTTGGATGGCAGCCGCATCCAGGCCGGCCTGTCTGATCATTTCGGCCGCTAAGGGCGTCACTTTGGGTGTGGGCGGTCCCTGCTCATGGTAGCGCATGACATCGGCTTCGATGACTCGTCCCTTGGGTCCGGTGCCGTTTACCTGGGCCAGGTCGACGCCCAGTTCCTTGGCCACCCGACGGGCCGACGGCGATGCGGGAACGAATTTTTTTTCAGGGGGCTTTTCAGGCGCAGTCGGTGCGGAACCTCCGGCGGAAGTCGCCGCTTCTTCTGCGACTTCACCCGTCTGCAGCCCCTCAATCCGATCAGGTTTTTCGCCATGTTCGGCAATAACCGCCACGATGGTTCCCACAGGAACCGTTGTGCCGGCGGAAACAACGATCTGAAATAAGATGCCGTCAGCAATCGCCTCCACCGCGTTGGTTATCTTTTCGGTCTCCACCTCGAAAAAAAGCTCGCCCTTTTGGACGGTGTCTCCTTCTGATTTAAACCACTTGCTGATTCTACCCTCTTTCATCGTCAAGCCCCATTTGGGCATGGTTACATTCAGCGCCACTTTGATCCTCCCCCGTTGTTAGAATTCGAAACCTCAAATAAATTTGACAAAGTAGGACTATTCACAAATATTAAATAAATCCCAATGCAATGGTTATCAGCCAGCGATGGTATGAAAATTGCGGAACATTTTCCTGCCGGATCGTCCGATTAACCCAGAACTTCCTTTGCTGCCGCCAGGATTTTTTCTTCGTTGGGTAACATGGCATCCTCAAGTGGCGGACTGAAAGGAATGACCGTATTGCAGGCAGCAACGGTTTTAATCGGTGCATCCAGGTATTCAAATGAACTGTCCACCAGGCTTTTTACAACCTGGGCAGCTACCCCGCCGACCTCGACAGCTTCCTGAATGACCACCGCCTTATGAGTTTTCTGGACGGACCGGGCCAATGTGTCGTGATCCAGAGGAGACAGGGTCCGCAAATCGATGACTTCGGCGTTGATACCATCTGCTGCCAGCTGTTCGGCAACACCCAGGGTTTTGTTCAGCATCAGCGAATAGGAAATCAGGGTCACATCCGTACCTTCTTTTTTGATTTCCGCTTGACCCAGGGGCACAAGATATTCTTCTTCGGGCACCGGGCCTGATACGCTGTATAGAACCTTATGCTCCAGGTATAAGACGGGGTTGTTGTCTCGCAGGCAAGCCGTCAGCAATCCTTTAGCATCGTAGGGGGTGGCCGGCGTCACCACTTTTAAGCCCGGCACCTGGGTAAACCAGCCTTCCAGGGATTGGGAGTGTTGGCCGGCGGCACGAATCCACCCGCCGGTGGTCGTGCGCACCACCATGGGCAGCTTTTCAACCTGACCGCCACACATGTAACGCACCTTCGGGGCTTGATTCGTCAGATAGTCAAAACAGACCGTTGTAAAATCGGAAAACATGAGTTCAGGAACCGGGCGCAGCCCCATCAACGCGGATCCCAGCGCCGCCCCTAATATGGCTGACTCCGATATCGGTGTGTCCATTACGCGCTCCGGACCGAATTCCTCGTAAAGTCCGGCCGTCACGCCAAAACAACCGCCGAATTGCCCGACATCCTCTCCGAATATAAAGACATTATCATCAAGGCTCATTTCCTGACGCAGAGCGTCCCGGATGGCTTCAGCATAAGTTATTTCACGCATCACACGTTCCTCCTTTCCTCGTAATATAGATCGGTGAAAATTTCCTCCAAGGGCGGATATTCGCTTTGTTCAGCAAACTCAATGGCCTCCTGCATTTCTTTCTTAACTTCATCATCGATTCCCTTGAGGGTTTCTTCCGTGGTGATTTCCTGTTCCAGCATTTGTTTAACAAATAGTGGAATAGGATCATCCTTCATTTCTTCCGCAATTTCCTCAGGCGTTTTATAAGATTGGGGGTCGCCTTCAAAATGGCCTTTAAATCTTCTGGTCTTCAGTTCAAGTAGCGCAGGCCCCTTGCCCTCTCGGATGGATTTGGCGGTTTCTGATATGGCTTCGTATACGGCCATAACATCATTGCCATCGACCACAAGTCCGGGAATCCCGTACCCCGAGGAGCGGGCTGCAATATCTTCGATGGCGCAGGCATCATCAAAGCAGACACTGATGGCATACTGATTGTTCACACATATGGCCAAAACCGGTAGTTTCCAACAGGCGGCCAGGTTGAGTGCTTCATGAAACTCGCCTCTGTGCGCCGCACCATCTCCAAAAAGAACGACGGCGATATCCCCTTGCCCGCGTTTTTTGAGCGCCAATGCAATACCGTTGTTGATGGTCTGGCTAGGACCTAAAATTCCGTTACAGCCGGGGGCACCCTTGTCGTAAGCCGCTAAATGCATGGATCCCCCTTTACCTTTGCAATAGCCGGTAACCTTTCCGAAAATTTCGGCACGCATGCGATTGATATCCGCTCCGCGGGCGAGAAGCATGCCATGGTCGCGGTGTGTGCTGGAGACCCAATCCGTGGGTCGCAGCGCAGCGCTGACTCCCACATGAATCGCCTCCTGGCCGATACCCAAGTGGACAAAACCCGGGAGTGTGCCTGCCGTGACCGCCTCAGATAAAGATTGCTCGAATTCGCGGATAGACACCATGGTCTTGTACATGTCCAGGAGCTTTTCTTTCGATAGTTCCATCATTCCACCTCCTTGCTGTTGTCGGTTAAAAACAGACGCTCCTCAGTAGCTTTTTGAAGGGCCCGCGGGATATCGACCACCCACGGGCCCTCGGGGTTGAACACAATCGTAATCCGGCTTTCTTTGCCTTCGATCCATTCCCGTTCTCCATCCAAGGCAATCATTGCAGGTGCATGCGAGAGCGGTATCGCTTCATTGGGTTCAAAGATGCGGTAAGCCTTAACGGGAACCCAGGGGATTAAACCGGGTGCAATAGGTGCTTTTACCTTTAGCTGACCCGGGCCGATTATAATGTGCACCCCTCGACCATTGGTACTCGCCAGCTCGGATATATGGCCGCCGATTGAGGAAAACCCGATTTGTCCCGGTTGGGTCCGTGATAAAAATATTTCCTGAATGGTGGTGATATCCCACAGCGCACGGGAAGCAATAAAGCCGGGTTTTGACACGACCACATCGACCAGCGCAATGTCAATCAGCTGGGAGCCTCGCCTGATTTCCAACTGTGGAACCTGGCGAGAAAAATCTTTTCGCCATTCCGAGTTTAGTGTCGTAACACCGGCAGCCAATCCAGCCAGAGTCCCCTCCACCATGTATGGAAAAACATTGTTGGTGCCGGTTGAAATGGGCAGCAGCAGGGTATCTGCACACGTTTTGGCGACCACGCGGTTGGTGCCGTCACCTCCCAGGGTCACAATGCAGGCGACGCCTAAATCTCTCATCATCTCAGCAGCCCGGGCGGAGTCTTCCTGGGTGTTTTCAGTCTGCATGTCCAGAAAAGAGGCCGTCAAAGATACATCTAAATCTCCCATGGCCCGGACACCTATGCCAAAATAATCCGGCATAAAAACGATTTCTTTCACTCCCATCGAGTCCAGGCCGAGAATTACCCGCCTTACGATATTTACTTTTTCATTGTTGTCGAAAACCGAACCGTAGGCGACCAACCGGCGTATGTCTTTACCGGAAGCATGATTTGCTATGATTCCAACAGGCTTCAATACGATTTTCCTCCTTAAAATAGTACTTTCCTCAATTTATCGGCACATTGATTAAATTATATACTTTATCAATGAAAGAAAATTTCTCTTTGGTAACGGTCAATTCCTTACAACTTTGGTCTTATTGAATGGTTTGAAGATTCGAAATCCGTGTTTTGGCTTTATTAGGACT
>JBAVYC010000124.1:0-3514 GCA_049698595.1 Desulfobacterales bacterium
ATAAAACCGGTGGTGGGAGCCTCAAGAAATCCCAGGATGTTCAACAACGTTGTTTTGCCGGCACCATTTGTCCCCAAAAGGGCATAAATATTTCCTGGCTCGAGTGCCAGTCTGGGTATATCCAAGACGGTTCTTTCCCCGTAAACCTTTGTCAGTTGAGAAACGAGATATACCATCAGGCCCGCACTCTTCCCTGGAAAAAATGAAACAATAAATTCATGCCGAAACTTAATCCCAGCAGAACAATGCCCAGGGCAATCGCCAGGGTGAAGGACCCTTTATCGTATTCCAGGGCCATAGCCGTGGTCATGGTGCGGGTGAACCCCTTTATATTGCCCCCCAGCATCATGCTGATTCCGACTTCGGAAATAACCCTGCCAAAAGCGGCAATGACGGCCGATACAATGCCAAACCGGGCTTCCCTAAAAATAATCCAGGCGGTCTGGGCTCGATTTGCGCCCAGAGTCATGGCGGTTTTGCGGTAGCGCTCATCGATCCGGCTGATAGCCGCAATCGTAAGTGCAGCCACCACCGGAACAATTAAAATAATTTGACCGATAATTATCGCTTTTTGGGTATAGAGAAGATCCAGGGGACCGAAGATCCCTCTGCGGGAAACAAAGGCATAGACAAAAAGGCCGATCACCACCGTCGGAAGTGCCAGCAATGTATTCAACACGGTGATAATCATGTGTTTTCCTGAAAATTCACTGAAGGCGATCGCAAAACCCACCGGCACACCGATCAGAGCGGCAAAAAATGTCGAAGCACAACTCACTTTCAAAGAGACGCCGACAATGGCGATCATCTCAGCATCCAGCGAAACCACCAGAAGGATGGCTGATATAAAGCTGTCTATAAGTAGATCCATGTTTAATTGAATTAATAATTGCCTATATTTTAAAAGTTAATGGTGGCAATATTCCTTTTAGCGAGGTATCCTCCTCTCTGCCCTTGTGCATATAGTAGGTTGGGTTAAGCGGGATACCGGTACTATTTATGTTGGGTTCGCCTATCTTAATGCACCTCAATAATTTGAAATAGCAACAAAATTAGCGAACCCAACAAAATTGGTTGCCGACCCTCGGCTTAACCCAACCTACCATTAGTCGTTTAGGCCCATGAAGTGGATACCATCTTTCCTCTTTTAAAACCACAAACCGGCCTAACCGGCTCAACGGGACTACCGTCAAACCTATTTCACCGCATCCGGATAAAACAGCTGTTGGTCCAGCAGCCTGTATTCGGAAATAACTGCCTGTCCCCGGTCCGAAATCAGCCATTGGGCGAACTCATCAGCCAGCTTATACTTCACATGGGGATGTTTTTGCGGATTGATCGGAATAATGCCGTAGGGGTTGGCAAGCAGCGGATCGCCTTCGCACAGAACATCCAGCTCGATGGGCACATCACGGCCGAATTTATACTTGATATAGGTTCCTCTGTCCGCCAGCGTGTAAGCTTGCTTCTCATCGGCAACCATGATGGTCTTTCCCATCCCCTGACCGATGGATCGATACCATTTTGCCGAACCTGCAGGATGAACAAAGGTAATCTCCTGTTTTTTGCCCTTTTTGACGATGGTATTGGTTATTTTTTCAACTTGCAGACCGGTTTTTTGCCAGAGCGCCTGCTCCTTGGTGTGGGTGCCGCTGTCGTCTCCGCGCGAAATGAAAAGGGCCTCTGAATCGGCGATCTTTTTCAGTGCTTCCGGCGCATTGGCTGTTCCCTTGATTTTTGCGGGATCATCGCCAGGGCCTAAAATGACAAAATCATTGTGCATGACCGCATAACGTTTCGTCCCGTAGCCGTCTGCAACAAATTTTTCTTCCCGCGCTTTGGCATGTACAAAAATCACATCCACGTTGCCGTCGACTCCGTCCCGAATGGCCGCCCCTGTTCCTTTGGCAATCACCTTGACTTGAATGCCGGTGTCTTTTTCCAGTTGCGGCAGCAACACATCGAGCAGGCCGGAGGCCTGGGTGCTTGTGGTGGTCGACATCTTTATAATTTTTTCTTCAGCCAGGGCACCCCATGACATGAAAAAGATAACTGTAATCAAACCTGAGACTAAAATGGTAAATCGTTTCATTCGAAACATTTAATCCTCCTTTGGGGAATTGGTTGGAAACACCATTTTACCGCCTAAATTGACATCATAACCTTCTAAAAGGGTTGCTATTTCACGAAATTCTTTTTCATGCAGCAGACCTAAAAAACGTTGAATCCCCTCATCGAAAAAACGTTCTTTGGATATCATCAAATCGAACCGTTCCCAGCGTAGTGGAATGAAGTCGATATCCAGTAATCCGGCAACAGCGCGGATTCCGGGTCCGGCATCCGCCCGCCCCGACAGGATCTCCAGGCCGACATCCAGGTGGCGGGAAACTTCATAGGCGTAGCCCTCGATTTTCTCACCGCTTATCCCGGCTTTTTTGAGCTCCCGGTCCAGCAACAGACGCGTGCCGGTGCTCAACGATCGATTAACGATTTTCACCCCTTTCCGGGCAAGGTCTGCCGCCGCTGAAATTTTTTTAGGATTGCCCTTTTGCACCAGGATTCCCTGTTCACGTCGGCAAAAATTGACGATCGCCGGCATTTGATCCAGTTCCTTGAAGGCAAAATCAAAATTGTATTCCGATTCATCCTCCTGTAGCAGATGGCTGGATGCGATGTGACAAAGTTGTCTCCTTAAGGCTGTCAAGCCCCCCATGCTGCCGAGGTTTGCGAAAACAGCTATTTGATCGGTCTGATGGCTGTTGAACAAAGAGATGGCTCTATCAAGCAAAGGATCGTTACTTCCGGTTATTATGAGCAATCCTTCGTAAGGAGGAAGTGGCACACCGTTATCCGGATAGTTAATGGTGTTTGCTTCAACCCATTGTTCCACCAAATGCTTGGGGAAGAGCCATTTTCCCGTAATTTTAGTGGCCGGCAGACCTTTTTCAGATACGAGACTGTAAACCATCTTCTCATTAACATTTAAAAACGCTGCAACTTCTTTGGTCGAAAGAAGTTTTTTCATAAGCCGATCACCTCTAATTTAGAACGAATATCTTTATTTGGTTGCCGGTTTTTTTCCAAAAATCATAAAAATGGGGATGACATCCTTGCCAGGGTCAGTCCTTTGGCAAACTCATAAAGTCGATAATTATAGAAATTCGTAATAATTTGTCAATATTATTTTAATTTTTGGTTTTAATTTTCGAATAGCAACCAATACAAACCAATAACAACCAAAATTGAGGAGAAAACGAATGAAAACCATCGGAATGATTGGTTGGATTTTGTTGAAGCGGTATTGAAACAGTCAACGAAGATTTACAGGAAAAATATCGATTGGCTGCAACCGGAACTGATTTTGAGACGTTACTCAGGAAAGTAGCCAGGTATTACCGAATTGATCCAGATGATTTAAAAACCGCAGGTAAAGAAAGTACGCTGACCAAGGCGCGCACAGTGCTGTGCTACCTTGCAGTTCGCAAGTTGCAGATCAGCTGTGCGGATGTTGCCC
>JBAVYC010000125.1:0-2857 GCA_049698595.1 Desulfobacterales bacterium
ATTACGGAAAATTTAGTCAAGTCCAGGGACGAAGGTTCGATTATCGTTGTGATTGCCACCAACGCACCCCTGATGCCCCACCAGCTAAAACGGCTGGCCCGTCGGGCCTGCCTGGGGCTCGGACGTACCGGCAGCATTGGCAGTAATTTTTCGGGAGACATTTTTCTGGCCTTCTCGACGGCCAACGCCTCTGCGGTGAGCGCCAAGGGAATTGCGCAGTTAACCATGGTTGTCAACGAAGAATTGGATCCTATTTTTGACGCGACGGTTTCGGCGGTAGAGGAAGCCATTGTCAATGCCCTGGTGGCGGCAGAAACAATGATCGGCCGGGATGATCACAAGGTGATAGCGATTCCCCACGATCGACTTCGTGAGGTGATGAAAATATATGGGCGCCGTGGGAATGACGAAGGACGAATGACGAAGGACGAATAATGAAGGATGGTGTAGAGATGAAAATAGATTTTTCGGACCGGGTAGTGATGGTGACGGGGGCATCCCGCGGTATTGGAAGGGAAATCGCGCGTCGGTTTGCCGACAGTGGTGCCCGGGTTGTGGTACATTTTCATAAAAACAGCCAGGCGGCGGAGCAAACCCTGGCCGACCTAGCCGGTAATTCCCACCTGATGGTATCCGCCGACTTGGCCGATGCCGCCGCTGTCGGCAGCATGGCCGAAAAAACCCTTAAAGAAACGGGCAAAATCGATGTTCTGGTCAACAATGCCGGGGTGTATGAATTTCATCCGGTGGCCACAACGTCGTTTGAAGAATGGCAACTTAGTTGGGAAAAGACGCTATTCACCAATTTGCTGGGGCCGGCCCACCTGTCTTTTCATGTGGTCCGTCACATGCTGAAGCGCGGCGGCGGAAAAATCATCAACATCACCTCGCGGGGCGCCTTTCGAGGGGAACCGGATGCCCCGGCTTACGGCGCCAGCAAGGCCGGACTCAATGCCTTCAGTCAGTCCATGGCCCAGGCCCTGGCGCCTCATAACATCCTCGTGTATGCCGTTGCGCCCGGATTTGTGGAAACCGATATGGCCGCTTCCGTGCTCTCGGGACCCCAAGGAGATGCCATCCGGGCGCAAAGCCCCCTGAACCGGGTGGCGCGCCCCGCAGAAGTCGCCCGGGTAGTGCTGTTCTTGGCGGCAGATGGCACGGATTATCTCACCGGCAGCATCATCGACGTCAACGGTGCCTCTTATCTGCGGAGTTGAGAGCCTTATTTGATGTCCCAGGACCGATTCCCCTTTACCGCAGCAGGGCAAAATGTTAGAGCAGCGGGATCAAAAAATACCTCAATCGAGAACGATTGTGACCGACGCCGCCCAAATCAACAAAAAAGCGATATTCGCCCTGTTTCTGATTCATTTTATCGGTGATTTTTTCCAGTCTTTTATTCGGCCGATGCTGCCTGTGCTGGCGGACAAATTCAGCCTGAACCTGACCCAGGTGGGTATGATTACCGGGATCGCCACCTTCATGGCCTTTCTGATCCAGCCCATATTCGGCTATCTGGCCGACCGCTACCGAACCCGGCTGATCCTTTTAATTGGATCGTTCGCGGGAGCGATCTGTATCCCCCTTGTGGGGACCGCACCCTATTTCGTGATTGTTCTGCTGCTGATCGGTATGGGTTCCATCAGCTCGGCCATATACCATCCCACCGCGGCCGGGATGGTTTCGGCCTACGCAGGCCGACGCACCGGGCTGAGTATGTCGATTTTCGGCCTGGGGGGCACACTAGGGTTTACGATAGGCCCCATTGTGTTTGCAGGCTATGTAACCCTTTGGGGACTGCATCGCCTGCCGTACCTCACATTGTTGGGGCTGTTGGTTTTTATACTCCTTTTTGGCCTGATCCCGGCCTCTGATGGTGAAAGTCAAACACAGAGAGATTTTATAGGTTCTTTGCGGGAAAACATTGGTAGGGTATGGAAACCGGTTGTGATGATTTGGGCGATAGCATTCTCCAGAGCTTTTGTGGAGCAGGCACTTCTTACCTTCATGCCGGTGCTTACGGCCTCCGAGGGACATTCACTGGTGTCGGTGGGCAGCATACTTTCTTTGTTTACCGTGGGGGGATCTGTCAGTGCCATCGTCAGCGGCCACCTGGTGGATCGAATCGGTTATAAACCCATCTACTTATGTTCCTTTGCCTTGTCCTCTCCGTGCATCCTTTTGTTCATTCACGGCTCCGGCTGGAAGGTGTATCCGATCGCATTTCTGTGCGGATTCCTGCTTCTGGCCACCCTGTTTCCGGCGGTGGCGCTGGCCCAGAAGATTGCTCCCAAGGGTCGATCCCTGGTATCCAGCATCGTTATTGGCCTGGCGCTCGGAACAGCGGGAATCCTGATGCCCTTTGCGGGTATGATGGCCGACACATTCGGCATTCGGACGGTATTGAGCTATCTCGCTTTCATTCCCCTGGCAGCACTCTTTTTGATCCCCTATTTGCCCGAACCCGGCAAATCGGACGGAACACCGATGTAGCGGGCGTATGGATCCGGTTTGCCTGCCAGCAAAATGGCTATTACGGCGGTTAGATAAGAAACCGCAAACGCATAAAGCGCATACCGATAACTGCCCAGATAATCATAAATCAGCCCGGAAGCATAGGTGCCCAGGGCACCACCTAATGCATTGATAAACCACAAAACACCGAGGATAACACTAAAGGAAGCCAGACCAAAGAAATTCCCCACAGTAAGCGGCAAGAGCACAACGATTCCGCCCATGGAAAAGCCGAAAACCAACACATACACCCAAACCATCGCCATGGTATGGGTATCAATCAGCGAAAAAACCGCCAGGCCCTGAAGCGCGAAGCAAAGCATCACGGCATAACGAAACGGCA
>JBAVYC010000126.1:0-1581 GCA_049698595.1 Desulfobacterales bacterium
ATACAAAATTGTTGTTATATAGATAGCAACTTATAGGGAGGATACATAGATGGATGTCGCGGCAATACTAAGGGATTTTGCTTTTTCAAAATATGAATCATCATGCTACCTGGCCCTGCTCGCAAAACATCCGGCAAACGGGTCTCAGCTTAGCAAGCTTTCAGGCATAGCCCGGTCAAGAATTTATGATGTTCTCCGTGGCCTTGCAAATAAAAAAATTGTTTTTGAGATTGAGAAAGGACTCTATGTGCCATTACCTTTTGAGGAATTGAAAAAGCGACTTCGCGGTCAGTTCGAATCAAACCTCAAAATCCTGGATGATCAGCTGAATGCCATGATAGATCAGTCCAGTTTCGAATATTTGTTAACGTTGAATGGCGTCCAGGAGGTCCTTTCCAAAGCAACGGATATTATCGATTCCGCCAGACAAGAACTCTACCTGCGTCTCTTTCCGGATACCTGGGAGCGCTTAAAGGATCATATCGAAGCGGCTATTCAGCGGGGATTTGGTGTCCGTTTTATCTCCATGGGACCTATGGAGGTGCATTACGACATACAAATTTTTCATCCTGATGTCGAACACCTTAAGGATAAACTCGGAGGAGAATCCATCGACATAATCGCCGATAAAAAAGAAGCCTTAGCAGGCATATTCGAAACAGACAATGTTCACCATTCACCTTTCATCTGGACTAGAAACCACTGGTTTGTCATTGCGAATAGGGATAGTCTTCGCCATGACTTCTATCATTATTTTTTAGATGAACTGTATGAAAAGGGAAAATCGCTTTCAACTCGTGATAAACAAATTTATGAATTCATTAAAGCCGATGATTAACGCAGTCTTCGAATCGCTTTGGCAGGATTCAAAATAAGCGCGAACGCCGCCGGGGGCCGAAAGATGCTATATATGGCTGGGCGCTATTTTACGGTAAGTACCGGACAAGGTGCCGTTAAAATAATCAGCTGAGCGTTGGAACCGAAAAGCAACTTGCCAACTTTAGAACGTCTGCGAACGCCGATCACGATGAGATCGATGCTGTTTTGTTCGGCGAATTGGACGATTTCTTCTCCGGCCGACAGGGCACTGACGACAACATGGGTGTCACAGGCCAGGGCCAGGGTGGCAAACTCTCGCTTGACCTGGTCCAAATTTTGTTCAGCCTGTTGGATAGCCTCTCTGCTCAATTCCGGTCCCTGCTCAAGGAATCTTAGCAGATGAACCTCAGCCTTGAAAGCTTGGGCCTGCTGTTTTGCCAGGGCCAGGACGTCCTGGGTAACGGTGGAATAATCATAGCCGACTAAAATTTTCATATGTACCTCCAGATATCAAAGGATCAGCAACCAGCGGGGGTTGGACGACCCAACGCCAGTTTTGTTGTCAGTGAATGACCAAATCACCCAAATAAGGATTGTTTAAGGCGTTTACGATCGGTTCGAGTTCGACCCGTTTCCAGGCGGCCCAGGATATATTTTGCCAGTGCAACGGCACAAAAGCCGCATCGTCATACAGAAGCTGTTCCACCCGCTGGAGCATGGCGCCGCGTTTGGAGATATCGAGCTCCGATTGGCTTCTGAGCA
>JBAVYC010000127.1:0-4413 GCA_049698595.1 Desulfobacterales bacterium
GAAAGGGCTTGATCATGATGCCTGCGGATATCCCGCTTTCAGGTGCAAAATAATTGCACATGGACACCCAGTGGCTCATATCCTTTTGGACATTATGGGTTTCCGCCGGCGGCTGCTCAACCGGAGCGCCGAGTATTCCCTCCACTTCCGCAATGGTCAGAATTTCACAGCTGTGGATGGGGGCGGCGACTTCCGGTTTAGAGTTATCACAGCCATAAAAGGCAAAGGCAAAGGAAAACAAGCTCACAATCCACAGGAATTGAGCTGATCTACTAATTCTGATCGAAATTTTCATAGGTCCCTCCAGGGCAAATCAAGTCGTTATGCCATACAGTCTGCACGTGTTATCCCAAATAGTTTCAGCCAGTTGATCCGGATCCTGCTGTCTTACCGCGGCCAGCTTCAGCAGGACGGATTTGACAAAGGCAGGCTCATTGCGCCGATGGTGATTTTTTTCCGGCGCCGGGACGAGATAAGGGGCATCGGTTTCCACCACAAGACGCTCCGGGGGAATGCAAGCGGCCAGTTTACGTAATCGGGCGCCCCGGCCTTTGATGGTTAGAATACCGGTAATACCGATATAAAGCCCCAGGTCCAGGTATCGTTCCAGTTCATTGTGATCACCGCTGAAGCAGTGGACAACGCCTTTAAGTTTATGGTCGGCATGGTTTTTCAACATCTCGAGGAAACGGCCGTTGCTGTCCCGTTCATGGAATATCATCGGAAGATCCAGGCTGCCTGCGGTTTCTAGTTGTTTGCGGAACCATTTCTCCTGGTCTTCCCTTGGAGAGTACATGCGGTTAAAATCAAGCCCGGTCTCACCCCAGGCACGCACCTTTGGGCTTTTTGCCAGGTTTAACAAATCGTCGATTACAGCGTCGCGGCAATTGCCGGCATCGTGGGGATGGACTCCCACCGATGCATAAATTTCCGGGTGGGATTCTGCCAGTTCGACGGCGCGGGCAGAGGTTTTGCCATTTACCCCAATCGTCATCAGGCGGGCGACGCCGGCGCTGTGGGCCCGTTCGATAACGCTGGCAAGGTCCCGGGTATAGGTGCTGTCATCGAGATGACAATGACTATCGAATAGTTTCATTTTTTTCCCGTTTAGATGGTTTCGTTGGTTTAGATCGTTCGGATGGATAATAGCCTCCGGCTGTTGGAGGAGCGCTTCGTTTTAGGTTTGAGGTTAGCGGCAGGGCTTTCGGCCCAACATCCAGCACCGAGTATCACCGGTTGTTGAAATTTTCAACAATTTACCTTGATTTAACCCAATTCTTTTGAGATTATTTTGTTTTATGGCTGATAGTTTCCTTCAGCCGTGATTGTAAATAAACCGTTATAGTACGCCAACTTTGGTTTCCCTGGCATTCTTTATGCGGATCGCGAACCTGTCAACAAAGACATCGCCAGTTTCCAATATGGCGTACCGCTTGAAGGCTAGGATGTTTGAATGTTGGTAGGCTGGCAGAGATGCTTCCCAGCTTCCTAACACCCCGGCTTTCGAGCCCTTATATAGCTCTGTCTATTTTCGTGAGATACTAGGCAGATTTTGTGCCAAGAAAAACCTAGGTTGGATCACTATATTAGCGAAGCTGATGGAATGGAGGTCTAAAATGTTTAAAATTGTCAAACGTGAAGAGATGTCCGAGGGCAATGTGATTCTCAATGAGATCGAAGCGCCGAAGATCGCACGCAAGGCAAAGCCCGGTCAGTTTGTCATTCTGAAGGCCAATGAAGAAGGAGAGCGCATTCCCTTAACCATGGCCGAGACCGACGTGGAAAAAGGTACCATCACGGTGATTTATATGATCGTCGGCAAGTCCACCGCTCTGTTTAAATCCCTGCAGGTGGGCGATGCCTACCAGGATGTTATCGGACCTTTGGGCAAAGCGACCCACATTGAAAAATTGGGTAAGGTCGTATGTGTGGGTGGCGGTACGGGAATCGCTGTTTTGCACCCGATCACCAGGGCCATGAAAGAGGCCGGCAACCATGTCATCAGCATCGTCGGGGCCCGCAGCAAAGATTTGCTTATCATGGAAGACCGGATGAAGGCCGCCTCCCACGATCTGCGCGTGTGCACGGACGACGGCTCATACGGGCACCACGGGTTCGTCACCGAAGTTTTAAAGGAAGTACTGGAAGCGGAGAAGATCGACCAGGTGGTTGCTATCGGGCCGGTGCCGATGATGAAATTCGTATCCTTGATTACCAAAGACTTCAATGTGCCGACCTTAGTCAGCCTGAACCCGATTATGGTGGATGGAACCGGTATGTGCGGCGGCTGCCGGGTCACCGTGGGGGGCAAGACCAAATTTGCCTGTGTGGACGGACCCGAATTTGACGGGCACCAGGTGGACTATGATGAGCTGATGCTGCGGCTCCAGGCTTACTGCGAGGATGAGCAGATTTGTTATAATGAATTTTGCATGATGCAGGAGGCCTAGCGGTATAGCTGTCGGACTACAGTTATTGTTGATTGGTTGATTAGTTGATTGGTTAAGTGGTTGTAAATATGGAGTTATCCCATATTTGCAAAATAATTGGACACATCATGCTTTAACAATCGTAACGTTCTAAAATTATGACTATAATTTACCTAATCAACCATTCAACCAGTAAACTATTCGACGAGGTCTGAACTGAAAAATTTATAACTTTTCCTGGCGGGTTGGAGAAATGAGCCTTGAAAAATCTGTTAGTAAATTATCCCTTGGCAGGGTTACTCCAAAACCTGGTCTTCTGAGCGAGGGTTCTATACTATAATTGTTTGGGGGAGGAATATATGGTTGCAGAAGCAAAGGAAAAGGTAAAAAAAGACAAGATACCCAGGGTGTCGATGCCCGAACAGGAACCGGCGGTCAGAGCCAGAAATTTTCTCGAGGTTCCGACGGGTTACACAGCGGAAATGGCCATGAAAGAAGCCCAGCGGTGCATCCAGTGCAAAAAGCCGGGTTGTGTTAGCGGCTGTCCGGTGGAAATTGACATACCCGGGTTTATCAGGCTTGTTAAGGAAGGAGATTTCACGGGGGCCATCCGGCATATATGGCAGAAAAACAGCCTGCCGGCGGTTTGCGGGCGGGTTTGTCCCCAGGAAATTCAATGTGAAGGACTGTGTATCGTCGGCAAAAAGGATGACCCGGTGGCCATCGGCAACCTGGAACGCTTTGTGGCGGATTGGGAAAGAGAAAACGGTAGCGGCGAGCTGCCCCCAAAAGCCGATCCCACCGGCAAAAAAATTGCCGTGGTGGGTTCCGGCCCCTCCGGCTTGACCGTTGCCGGTGATCTGATTGTCAAGGGCCATGATGTCACCGTGATGGAGGCCTTTCACAAATCAGGCGGTGTGCTGGTATACGGGATTCCGGAATTCAGACTGCCCAAAGCCATTGTCGCCCAGGAAGTCAACTTTTTGGAGCGCTTGGGCGTTAAGGTCGAGTGCAATGCCGTGGTGGGAAGAACCGTAACCCTGGACGAGCTCTTCGAAGAAGGCTATGATGCCGTTTATATCGGCGTCGGTGCCGGACTACCGCGGTTTATGAATATTCCGGGTGAAAATTTTATCGGAATCCTTTCCGCCAATGAATATCTGACCCGCGCCAATCTGATGAAGGCCTATCTTTACCCCAAGGTGGACACCCCGATTCCGCGGGCCAAAAATGTCGTCGTGCTGGGCGCCGGCAATGTGGCCATGGATTCCGCCCGGACCGCGATGCGTCTGGGTGCGGAAAAGGTCAGGATCGTATACCGCCGCTCCAGACAGGAAATGCCGGCCAGGATTGCGGAAATCCACCATGCCGAAGAAGAAGGCATCGAATTTTTCCTGTTGACCAATCCCACCCGTTATCTTGGCAACGAAAAAGGACGATTGACCGGCATGGAATGTTTGAAGATGGAACTGGGGGAGCCTGACGCATCAGGCCGCCGCCGGCCGGTTCCCATCAAAGGCTCGGAGTTTGAACTGGAATGTGACATGTGTGTCGTGGCGGTGGGCTCCGGTGCCAATCCCCTGTTGACCGAGTCGACGCCGGATCTGAAATTGAATAAATGGGGGTATATCGACGCGGACCCCGAAACAGGCAAGACGTACAAAAAAGGCGTCTGGGCCGGAGGCGATATCGTCACCGGTGCGGCCACGGTCATTTTGGCCATGGGTGCGGGTCGCAAGGCCTCCGATTCGATCCATGAATATTTGATGCGGGGCTGGTAAATGGCAAAGAGCTCGGCGCATAGGGCAGGTGAGAAAAACTGAGGCCGAAAAGCATAGTGACGGGGGCTTTAACGGTCTCGTGTGAAACTACACCAAGTTAAAAGCGAACCGCAGAATAACGAATATTGAATGTCGAAGGGTGGGTTCGCTTCGCTCAGTCATTTTTATAAAATAGACAGAATACCTTACTTCGACATTCGATA
>JBAVYC010000128.1:0-3739 GCA_049698595.1 Desulfobacterales bacterium
CCTTGCCCGGATCCACTATCGTCTGGCCCGGACACGATTACGTCCCATACCCCTCCTCGACCATTGAACAGGAAAAACAGACGAATTCGTTTACCCGGTAAGATCTCATATGAAAACAAGGGGTTAAATCATCGCAGATTCGAGGAAGAAAATTTCCAGGCTAGATAAATTCCAGGTTGACGCTGGAACTCGCCCGCTCATCGGTGACATTATATCGAACGGCGCCCTCCCCCGGGTTCTGATTTTGCACGGCGCCGGCAATGCACATCGCAGGCATTTCCGTTTGTTCAGGGAGCAGCTTTTGATTCATGGGATCTCCTCGGCCGCTTTCGACTTTGTGGGCCATGGCGATACCGGCGGTGAGCTGCAAAGCTCCAGCCTCCTCAGCCGAACCCGTCAGGCCTGCAGCGTTGCCGATTCGTTGAACATTCAACAACCGTTCGCGGTGATCGGCGCAAGCATGGGAGGTTATACAGCGGTCAAGCTTCTGGAACATTACCAAATAGAAAGTTTGATTCTTATCGTACCCGCCATGTATACTGCCTCGGCCTATACCATCCCTTTTAACGAAGGGTTTACGGACATCATCCGGCAGCCGGAAAGCTGGCAACACTCCGACGCGTGGAACCTATTGTCCGGATATAGCGGGCGTCTTTTGATTATCGCCGCTGAAAATGATAAGATAATTCCAAAAGGGGTCATACACAAAATCTACGACTCGGCCGTGAATGCCAGAGAACGCAATCTTTTTGTCGCGCCCCGGACATCCCACACTGTCCTCACGGATTTGCGATCGAACAATCCCGAAGGCTTTTGCAGTGTGTTCGGCCAAATCGTCGAAATGATTAAAATACGGGCATAGGCTCTCTGGAATAAGAGATGTCTAGGTCCACTGCAGCGGATCATTTAATTCAAATAGGGGGATCTGGCTATGGAAGGTTGGGATGAAGAAGAAATCAGAAATAAGAGTTTAATGGCACCCTGCGGATTATATTGCGGTGCTTGCGGAATTTACATTGCCACGAGAGACGGCAATGATAAATTCAAACAGATCATGGGAAACCTCTATGGGACTAAACCGGAAGAAACTGAATGCCTGGGTTGCATGCAGCCGGATCCGCCGGAAAAACGCTATGGTTTTTGCTCAGCATGCAAGATAAGGGATTGTGTGAAATCGAAAAATTACTATTCCTGCCATCAGTGCGAGGATTGGCCCTGTAGTATGATAGAAAATTTCGGCCTGGCCACCGGCGTTAGAGTGATGAAAAAAGCGATTCCCATTTGGCAAGCCAAAGTCGCCGAACAAGGCGATGAAAAGGGCAGTGTTGAGTGGGCCCGGGCAGAATGCGAACGCTATCACTGCTCCTCGTGCGGCAAACCGCTTTTTAGAGGTGCACAACGTTGCAGGACATGCAAAAAACCGGTCGCCGACGAGCTGGATGGGTCGCTTTAAACCAAGTCCATGAATTTGTAAATCCAGAACCGATAAACTTCAGGACAGTTACCCTTAGTGATGCATTAACAACTTGCTGAAGGGTATATAATAATTTGTTATTATTTATAATATTATATTGAAAACACAATTTTCGGGATATTTCCAATAATGAATCCGGTAAGCCATTTATTGACAGGCTGGGTCGTTGCAAATACAGCGGATCTCACGACCCGGGACAGGGCGCTGGTCACCCTGGCAGGTGTGGTGCCGGATATCGACGGCCTGGGAATTATTGCCGAAATACTGACGGAGCAGACGGCATTCCCGCTTCTTTGGTACAGTAAATATCACCATGTCTTGTGCCACAATCTGGGTTTCGGCTTGCTGCTGGCGGTGACGGCCATCCTGTTTGGCATCAGACGCTGGATGACTGTATTTCTGGTTCTGGTGGTTTTCCATCTCCATCTTCTGGGTGATCTCGTCGGCTCCCGGGGACCGGATGGCTATCAGTGGCCGATTCCCTATTGGACTCCTTTTTCAGACGGATGGAAACTCTTGTGGACCGGCCAGTGGGAGTTGAATGCCTGGCCGAACGTGTTGATTACAGCACTTCTTTTAGCAGCAACCCTCTACATCGCCCGGAAAAAAGGTTGCTCTCCTCTCGAAATGGTTTCAAAAAGAGCAGATTCGGCTTTTGTCTCGATTTTAAGAAGGCAATATTGAAGGACTGTATTCTATCTAATTTTATAAAAAGATGGAGCAAAGCGATTCCACACTTCGTTATTCGATATTCTGTGGTTCGCTGTCCAGCCCGACTGCCGGTAACCAACAGCGACAAGTTAGTTCGCTTCGCTCACAATTGGAATGTTTGAAAAATGGAATAGTAGAATAGCGGGTTCTGGATTAATGCAATGCTGGATTAATGGTCCCTCCGCCGGCGGGATGGACGATAAAATTAAAATGGCTATTATCCTTATTGAAAACCAATATTCCAGCGTTCCACCATTCCATTATTCCATTTTCGGGGCAAATTCGGAAACCCAAAAATGCCTCAATATTCTCAATCACTTGTAGAAATTCCGAGACATTCAATTACACCCGGTTAATATCATCCTAAAGCGACATCCAAAGTCATCATGACGGCAAAGCCCAACATCGCCCCAATGGTGGCGACATCGGTATGTTTTTCGAGTTGGGATTCCGGAATCAGCTCTTCAACCACAACATAAATCATCGCTCCGGCTGCAAATGCAAGGGCGTAGGGAAGCATTGGCCGCATATATATAACCGCCATCGCTCCAAGAACGCCTGCTACCGGTTCGACAGCTCCGGAGACCTGTCCATACCAAAAGCTTTTTAACCTCGAAAGACCTTCACGGCGCAACGGAACCGAAACGGCCGCTCCTTCGGGAAAATTCTGGATGCCGATCCCCATTGCCAGTGCGATGGCACCGCCCAGTGTAGCCGACGGTAAATCAGCGGCTAAAGCACCAAAGGCCACACCGACTGCCAGTCCTTCCGGTATATTGTGAATCGTGATTGCCAATACCAGCAGGACGCTTCTCTGCCAGCTGGTCTTGATCCCCTCGGCTTCCTCTTTTGGGAATCCGGGGTGCAGGTGCGGTAACAGCTTGTCGACAAACCATAAAAAAGCGCCGCCCATCAGAAATCCTGAAGTTGCGGGAACCCAGGCGGGTAGACTTGAACCCTCAGCCATTTCAATAGCCGGAGCAAGTAAAGACCAATAAGAGGCTGCAATCATTACCCCGGCAGCAAAACCGAGCATGGCATCCAGTGCTTTTCGTTCGATCGTTTTAAAAAAGAACACCAGTCCGGCACCGGCGGCTGTCACAAACCAGGTAAACAAGGTCGCAATGAGTGCTTGAACAATTGGATTCAGTCCAGAAAAAAAATCGATCAACATCGCTATCACTCCGGTTTCTTAGGGTTTAATATAAATCATAAAAAACTATAAAACGTATAATCGGGATCATCAAGGGTTATTTTCCAGGTGACCCGGAATAATGGGATTTTTTTGGCTGCAGCGAGCTGCCCTTGGGCTGAAGGCCCCTCTATCCATATGATCCTGAAGATCCTGCCTGCCCTGTGAAATCTTTTTTGCCCTTATTTCACTGGGGCCTGATATGTTTTTTTTTAATAGAATCCATTCCTCTGAGCATTAAAATTTCGATATTCATATTTTCCTTGGGTCCGCACTTGACATAGCATTTACTTCAGAATACAAATTCAACCCATCTTCAAATTCATTAGGAGTTAAACCATGCCTGCTAAAAAAATCCATTC
>JBAVYC010000129.1:0-2949 GCA_049698595.1 Desulfobacterales bacterium
GTATAAGACCGGTGGTGATTATTCAGAATGATCTGCTAAACAAAAGCAAAATCCAAACCACAGTCGTGGCGTTGTTAACTTCAAATCTAAAACTTGCCCGGGTTCCAGGTAACATTCGTCTAAAAAAAGGTGTCGCGAATTTACCAAAACCCAGCGTTGTCGTCGTCAGCCAGATCGCGACAGTCGCTAAATCCAGATTGATGAAAAAAATCGGCACACTCAGCAAAGAAAAGCTCGCACATTTAATTGACGGAAGCCGCACAGTTATTAGCCAAAATGTATTCGATTAATTTAAATGACAAATTATGAACTTCAGTTGACAAAAGCAAATTCTTGTCATTTCCTTTTTCGAAAAAGGAGTTAGGAAATCAGAGACTACCTGAAAATAGATATTGCAATTAAGGCCCTGGAATCAACGATTGCCGAATCAGCGACCACCAGCTGGGGGTATGAGGATGGCCCATAGAAGGGGCCGAGGCCACCTCTGCTGGTGGTCGCTGATTATCAATTCATAAGCCGCCGGCATCGATCAGATTTTCACCCATTAAGCGTGCCCTCGCGGTAACGGTAGAACCTTTTAAATTCTCATCCCGCCGAGGCGGGGTGGCTTATGAATTGAGTTAGAGAAACAATAAAATTATAAGGAGATGATCATGATTTCAGAACAAGAACTGGCAAAATTATCCTACCCGGACGCACCCAAGATGGTAACCGACAAGGTGCCGGGCCCAAAAACCCAAAAATTACTCGAAGATTCGTCTGAATACGAATCAATGGCGCGGGGGGCGGGGCGTTTTCCGTGTGTTTATGACGAAGGCCTGGGTTCCACGGTTAAAGACCCCGATGGCAATCTCTTTATCGATATCACGGCCGGAGTGGCTGTTAATTCAGTAGGCCGCAGACATCCAAGGGTCGTAAAGGCCATCGAAGAACAGTTGACGAAGTTGATGCACGCCACCGACATGACCAACACCCGTCGGATCCAACTTGCTGCCAAGGTATCCGGCATCATGCCGCAAGGATTGCGCGGTAACTGTGTCAGCTACTTCACCCAGGGGGGCAGCGGCGCCCTCGAAACCGCCATTAAATTTGCCCGCCGAATTACCGGCAGAACCCAATTTGTCGCTTTTCACGGCGCTTACCATGGTGTCTGGTGCGGCTCCGGCTCCCTGACCACGGGTGCGCAGTACCGTCTGGGGTATGGGCCGTCCATTCCCGGCGTCATCCATGTGCCCTATGCTTACTGCTATCGCTGCTGCTTCAACATGGAGTATCCAAGCTGTGATCTGCAATGTGCCAAATATGTGGATTACGTGCTCAACACACCCTATACCGCGGCGGATGATGTCGCGCTGCTGGTTGTTGAACCGCAGCAGGGAGAAGGCGGATATGTGCCGCCGCCGCCGGGATATCTGGAAATTTTAAAAGAAGCTTGCGACAAACATGGTGCTTTATTTCTGGCGGATGAGGTTCAGGCTGGAACCGGGCGTACTGGAAAAATGTGGTCCATCGAACACAGCAGCGTGGTGCCCGATATGCTGACCTGGGGTAAAGGTATGGGGGGTGACATGCCCATGGCCGGTTTGACCTTGAGAAAAGATCTGGCCGCCAAAATTACAGACGGATCGCAACCCAACACCTTTGCCGGCAATGCGGTGTCCGCTGTGGCCTGCATGACCAATATCGATATTCTGACGGAAAATGACAGCGAATTAATTCAGCGCACCGCCCAGGTCGGCGAAGAAATAAAAGCCAGACTTCGGCAGGGCGCCCATGAGACGCGCATCATCGGCGACGTACGCGGCAGGGGTTTCATGATCGGCATTGAACTTGTAAAAGACAAGGAGTCCAGGGAACCGCTTGATCCGGATTCGATTGGCAAGGTCGTCTTCGGCATGCTCAATCGCGGTATCATCATGGTGCCGTGCGGCCGATATGGCAATGTCCTGCGGTTTATGCCGCCCCTGACCATCACCAGAGAACATTGTGAAAAGGCCACTGAAATACTGTTGGAGGTTGTAGCAGAGATTTAATCCATGAGGCTTAAAGACAAAGTTGCCTTCATCACGGGAGCCGGGTCCGGTGTGGGGCGGGCCACCGCTTTGATTTTTGCAAAGGAAGGTGCAAAAATAGTCGTTGTCGACATCGACGCAAATGCCGGCAATGAAACGGTTGCGATGGTCAAGCAGCAAGGCGGTGATGCCGTATTCGTCTTATGCGATGTAGCACTGGATGCGGATGTCAAAAAAGCGATTGAAACCGGTGTCACTGCCTTCGGCAAACTGGATATTCTCTATAATAATGCCGGCGTTTTGTGGCGTGACAAAGACCTGGAAGTCACCCGTACCGATGAGACTACCTGGGACCGGGTCATGGCGATTAACGTCAAGGGTGCGGTCTGGGTTTGCAAGTATGGAATCCCCGAATTGATCAGACAGGGTGGCGGATCCATCGTCAATATGGGCTCCGGAACAGCCCTCATGGGTTTCACAACCGCCCAGGACGCGTATACCGCCAGTAAAGGCGCCCTGATTTCTCTGACCCGATCCATTGCCATTGTCTATGCCAAAGACAATGTCCGGGCCAACATCATTCATCCCGGACCGGTCGACACGCCCATGCAAAAAGAGTGGGATGAAAAAACAAAAAAGGAGATCAGCGCCTGGGTCCCTCTGGGACGTCTGGCCTCCGCCGAAGATATCGCCTATTGCGGCCTGTTCCTGGCTTCGGAAGAATCCGCCTACATCACGGGAACGGAGATAGTAGTCGATGGCGGCATCATGGTTAAGGGTCGCTGAGCTTATGACTCTTATGAAACTACACCAAGTTAAAAGCGAACCGCAGAACCGCAGAATATCGAATATCGAATGTCGAAGGGTGGGTTCGCTCTCCGAGGCGTATGCATTAGAACCCCTACGAGCCGGAGGCTTCGCTCAGTCATTTTTTATA
>JBAVYC010000130.1:0-2865 GCA_049698595.1 Desulfobacterales bacterium
TCCGCTCTATTCCATGCGCTGCGGAGTTTGTTCACCAAAGCATCCGGCGATAAGCAGATCTTCCTCTGGCTGTATTCCATTTTCGCGTTACTCTTTTTTTCTCCGCTGTTTCTATATTTTCTTTACCGGGTGGGCATCCCCCAGCCGGTGGCATACGTCTGGTGTTTTGGGTCCGGCTTTATTCACTTTATGTACTGGCTATTCCTAACCCAATCTTACAAAGAGGGGGATCTGTCCCATGTCTATCCCATTATGCGTTCATCACCGGCGCTGGTGCTGGTGATCGCGGTCCTGTTTCTCGGCGAGCAGGTATCCATTCAGGGCGTCTGCGGGATTTTGCTGGTGGCCGTCGGCGTCTATATTATTAACATGAAGCAAATTTCCGCCGATGAATTGCTTGAGCCGATTAAATCCATTGCCAATGACCGCTCGACCCGCTTTGCATTTCTGACACTGCTCTCCGTCGCCTTTTATTCCATTGTGGATAAAATGGCAGTGAACCACATTCATCCGATCCTATTTACATTTATTCATCTTCTGTGCGGGATGTGTTACTATACACCCTATATTTTACTGACCAAAAATGCTGAAATGATTAAAACGGAATGGAATTCAGGTTTACGACGAATCATTGCAGCCGGGGTTTTAGGTATTTTCGGATACATGCTGATCCTTATCTCATTCACGGTTGAACGCGTCAGCTACATCGTGGGGCTCAGACAAACCAGCATCGTGTTTGCCGTGCTGATGGGAAGTCATCTTCTCAAGGAAAAGCATAAAGGGATTCGCCTGACCGGCTCCTTAATCATATTTACGGGAGGATTCCTGATCTCGCTGGCCAGGTAAGGTTTGTATCTTCTTTTGAATCAATCCCGGTCCGAGAATATCGGTCTACACCGGAGCAAAGCACCGCAGCCGCTAGCATGGCGAAAAAGTCAATTCCCGGAAGGCTAATTCTATTTTTTTTTAATTATCATCACGGATATCAGTTGTTCCAGCCGGAACCAGCGCCGACTTGATGTGTACCTCCCGCTGCGGAAAAGGTATTTCAATGCCCTGCTTGAGAAACTGTTTGTAGACTTCGGAGTTCAGTGCGTGCGACACGCGTCCGCGCAGCACCGGTTTTTCCACCCAGCACAGCAGTTCGTGATCGAGGCTTGAGTCGCTAAAGGCCCGGAAGCGCGCCCGTGGCGCCGGCAATTTGCAAACCTCAGGGTTTCGTTGAGCCACCTCCAACAGCACCGCCTGCACCTGATCGAGATCCGATCCGTAGGCAACTCCCACCTTAATACGAATGCGGTATTTCTCGTAAGGACCGCCGGTCTCGTTGATAATCTTTACATTGCCCATGATTGAATTGGGAACCGTGATCTCCACATCGTCGCGGGTGAGGATACGGGTGCTGCGGATACCGATGTGGGTCACCGCGCCTCTCTCGCCGGAATCTAGAATAATGAAATCCCCGAGTTTGTAGGGCGAATCGGCCAGAATGAACACCCCCGCAAACAGGTTCGCCAGCGTATCTTTGGCCGCAAAAGAGATGGCCAGACCGAGAATGCCGGCAGATGCCATCCACGCGGTTACATTGATGTTCCAGGCAAGCAGCACAAAGTACAGGGCCAGAGCGACTACAAAAATCGTAAATAAGTTGTTGAATAACGGCAGGGTGCTTTCATGGATCAATGTAAATCGCATGTCGTCGCGGCTTACCTGTGCCGTGATGAGTTTCAGGAACCGGGCAAAGGCAGTGGCCCATAGAAAGATGGCCACGGTCTTCAGCCCGCTCAGCGTTACGAATTCAGCAGGCTGAGGTAAATCCAACCGATCGGTGGCCAGCGCAAGACCAAAGAGCAAGATACTGACAAAAATCGGCCTGTCAAAAATTGCCAGGATCTCTTCATCCAGCGTGATCCGGGTCTTTTTGAGCAAACGCTCTATGAATCCGGTCATGATGATGTCCACAATTTTAGCTAGAACAGCAAACATGACTGTGATTAAAAGCGCCTGCAGATATTTGTTGGGGGCAAATTGTGCGATCAGGTTCAGCAAGTGCTCTATATTAGAATTCATTACTTGTTTTCTCCTGGTTTTCCGGTGGAAAATAACTCAATTCATAAGCGATGCCTATTCAGAACATCTTATATAGCCACGGTTTGAAAATCTACTGGTGACATAAGCGGATTAAAGCTCACGACAGGTGAGATCTCCGGCTCCCAGTCTCTGATAAGGCCAATCGATGACCGGCAAGGGATCCAGCAAGGTTATCATTTCGGGGGTTCTGATTGTATTCCAAACAATCCCGTCATAAGAGAAGGATTCAGATGGGCGCCCGAGCGAGAAGTGTAAATGCGGGATGATATGGGATTTTGACTTGCTGGTGTCACCCAGAGAGGCGATGATATCCCCCTCTTTGACGATCATGCCGACTTCGATCTCGGAGCGCGGACTTGTGTGGGCATAAACCGATATGAACCTTCCGCTGTCGATGTCGGCGTTTTTATGTTCGATAATCACGGCTTTGCCGAGATAGTCTTTGAACATTGCCTTGACCACGCCATCGTGCATCACAGGGATCCGGATTTCTTTATCAATCCGACGTATCCTGTGGGAACGGTCTTTGTACAAGCATAGATCGATACCTTCGTGGGGATAATCCCGCCGGCCATGATCACCCCACCATTTGTCCGGGGAATTGAACAGCATCCCTTGACAAAAGATCCAACCTTCAAACCCGCTTTGATCCAAAGCATTCTCTTTAATGAGCATCTCGGTGAAACGGCTTTTTTTCAAAGACTTGGTTTTTGCAGGGTCAGAATTAACTAAATTCTTTGAATTCATCATAATTCCCATATCTTTAGCAGATTG
>JBAVYC010000131.1:0-18312 GCA_049698595.1 Desulfobacterales bacterium
GTGCAATGCCTTTCCTGCCGAAACTGACGAACCCGGCGATTAGGCCTCGAAATTCTTATCGGATTTTCTTGCTGGAAGGATATTGAACTCAATGTCGACATTTTTTTCTGTAAGGTGGTCAGAGTAGGAGAACTGTCGATTCTCGATTCCAGACCGGTGCACGTCTTTATCAAACATGCCGGCATGATTTGCCAGAATTTGGGATCGTTCTTCCTGCATGCGTAATTGAGTTGCCATTTCATGAAAATCCGACAAATTGCACCTCCTGTGGTAGTGGTAAAGTATTATGAATATAGCTGATCAATTTTTGAGTTTTTAGGAGGGCCACAGCATAAATCATACCAAATTTTTAATTGAAGGTATATCATATTAATTCATATAGTTATTAAAAATTCCATTGGTCTCCGTTTGCAAACTATGAAAAAAAGTACCCAACGATTAGGTAATTTATTTCACAAATTGGATAAAATGCTCGATTGCTGGTTGCGATGGCACTGAGGACTCAGAAAATTCAGGGTTGGGCTAATTTCGGCGGCGTTTGCGGGGCTCTTTCCAGCGGTGTTTACCCATTTCTTCCACATAGCTTACTGCCTGTAGCACCGCATTCAAGCTGAATGCGGGAATTTCTTGATTTTCTCCGACATAATCGAACAGATATTTTTCCGGGCAAGTCAGCAGCCCTATACGCCTGCTGACCAGATATGCAACACATCCGGCCTCAATTTCTTCACCGCTGATATTTAAATCCTCTCTTTCCGGCCACCATGCATAACGGTCGATTCCCAAATGGCCGCAAAAGATATGACCTAGCTCATGGACGAGGAATGAATATCTTTCTTCCAGGCTATGCGTCCTGTTCAGATGGACAAGATAGCTGGTGTCCTTTTGAATTTCTAAATCTTTATATTGTTTTCGCAGAGCGGGCGTGATTCGGGCAGTGGTGCCTTTCGTATCCTGGCCCAGCGATGTTTCACAAACGGTAATCCCCTGAAAAGAGCAGTTTTGCCGTGTATTCGAATAAACTCTATCGGACAGCTGAGCCCCGATTTCAACCGACTTTAGCAAGTCCGAAGGAATTGGAGATCCCTCTGTGTCGCGGATATCGAAAACAAAGCGGATTGGGGCCATGGGTGCCAGGATTACCAGAGGACGGGCATTTTGTCCGGGTCGTCTTCTGAACTTTTTTGCCCAGGTGCGAGCTGTTGCAACATAGGTGGCTGAAGAATCTTGAATGTATAACAATAAACCGTTAAAGGCAGAATAATTCGGAAAACGAGCGATAAAGTCCAGAAGTTCCATGAAATTACGGCTGTTTCGTAACCGGGTGCTGGCTGTAAACACCTCGTCTACCGGGTTGAGTGCAACTTCAAGATCTGCGAGTCTTTTTTCCTGGACACGATTTAGCATATCCAGCGGACTGTTCGGGAATAGGCTCAACTGCTGGGTCATTGTGCGGCCTCTCCATGATCGCGAATTATTCGAATTTGTCTGGGCCTACTTCATATTCTCAAAAAAATGGGCGGTGTGGTTTTTATACTGTTGCGCCACCTCTTTGTTATAGACCACAAACATATCCTCGTCCATAGCGGTAATGTGTCTGTTCGGTCGGCTAAAAATCTGAAATGTTCGATTGATGATCTCATCAGCTGAAATGATGTGTTGGTTGTAAGCGGTGATATAATGCAGATCGACCCGACGTCCTGATTTACCCCATGTCAGCGTTCTTAAATAATCCCTGATATCATCAATTTTTTCTTTCATCACCCGTGCAGGCGTTATGGAGAAGTCTTGATTAAAGGCATTGAAATAAATATTAGCCGGGAAGATGGGTTGCATTGCAAGCATATTTTCGTACGATTCCTCAGCATGCTTATAGGCGGCGCTTTTTACTTTCCGACTGACAAAGCCGTCTTTTAGATCGGAGGTGTCTATCTTACGGGGAGTACCGAATTTTATGGACAGATTACTCTTTTGTTTGTCACAGTAAAATTCTTTCACTATATTACCCAGATCCTTTAAATAAATATCCCTTTTACTTTCCCCGGATTCATAAAGCCGGGTTAATTCACCAAAATGCTCATCTTCCAGAACCCTCTCATAGGCTATGTTTACATCGACAACATAAACCTCAACCTCAGCCCGCAGGGCGGCCTCGATGTCCATTTGGAATGGGAGATGATGAAAGCCGTCGGTTCTGCCGGTATAACTTCTCCCGGTCTTAGTGCCGTCTTTTTTTAAAAGTTCAAGCAAGCCCAGCTTAAGGGAAGAGTAACCTGGAAATGTGACATACATTTCTTTTTCTTCTACCAGCCGGTACCGATAGGCGCGGGATAATGAAATAATTTCTTTTCTACCGATCGCTATTTCGCTGCCGTCGGGTTGCGTAATGCTCAAGGGTTCCCTGAATACCTTAAACGCGCCTCTGGTGGTTAGGTATCGGCCGATACTCATCCGATGTTCTTTGACAAAGCCTTTAAATTGCTTCATAACAAACTGCGGGAGCAGATCTTTGAAAATATCGATATCGTCGATAAACAGATTTGCGCCACCCTCCACGAGCACCTTCATATCGTTTTCCCTAAACAGAATCGAGAGTAAAATGAAGTCGGCTTCACTGAGGTGGTTTGGTTTGAAGGTAACCGTACAGTCCGGATTTACTTCTTTTAAACGCTTTATGCCCTCAAGGCCGATGACGCGGGTGTTAAACGTGTTGCCGCGGGCCAGTTGATAAATGGCCAGTTCCAGCGGGCTAATTTCCTGCCACTCATGCTGGATGAGGTGAAACAGGGATTCCATTTTTTCTATTTGCTGTTTTTTCATATATTAAAAAATATACGGGCCACTTTCTGAGCGGCACCCTTAAAACCTTTCTATTTCTTCTCCAAGCTCGGATAAGTAATCAATCAAATCCTTTAAAATCCAAATTTTTATCTAAAAGACCGCCCAGACTTTTTAGATGGGCCTTTTCTTCATTCGCCATTTTAAAAAGGATATTCTTTACTTCGGGGTCTTCACTTTTGTCAGCATATCGCATGTAAAGGTCCATTGCCTGAGCCTCTAGCATCATCGCAAAATCCAGCACGCTGGATGCTGTTTTCATGGCCGGAATGTTTTGTTCCAGCAATTTATCCGCATCAAAGCCGCCTTCCATCAACTCGGAGGTGATTCTATTTTCAAAGGCGGCCATATTTAGAGGCGTGGGGTCAATTGTAAGATAGAGGTCAAATAGCCTCTGCTTGTGCTTTACTTCAATTTCAGCCAATTTAGTGAGTATGTCGACAACTTCGGGGCCGATTGCCAGTTTGGTTGAGGTTGAATAAAATTTTCGCAGACCTTCTTCCAATCCATAGGCAAGGGAGATGACTTCCCGGGGTGTTTCATTGCCCTTTAAGAGCATCATGCCCATTTCAATCGGTCCTGCAGCGGCATGGCCCTGCCAGGCTGCAATGCCTCCTTTTAAGTTGTATACCTGTTTGAATCCTCTGCCTGTCAGGATCTGCGCAGCGGCACGGCTGCGTCTGCCGGCGGCTCAATAGGCGATGACCGGTTTTTGCGGATCCAGTTCCGACAGCCTGTCGTTTAAAGCCGGCAGGGGAATCAGTTTACTTCCGGGGATACGTGCATTCTCATATTCACCGGGTTGACGTACATCCAGCAGGGTAAAACCGCCCTCTTTGTTTGAGTCAAGAAATGCTTGTAACTGATGGGTATTCATGTTGGTAATTGGAGAAAAAAAATCTTTAAAGCCCATGTTTTGATTCCTTTTTTTGTAATACTAACGATCTGCGGGATCCTTCGATGAATCATCCAAAATAGGTATTCTGTATCTTTTATCTTCAAGCCGGATATAAAACTGCCCGTCTTCATCTTCTAAAAGCGGCGCAATTTTCATTAATCCGTATTCGCCAAATTTTATGGTTTCATCGCGCATGCGCATGTACAGGCTGTCATCTTTAATATACAGGCTTTGCGGGTCCAGAACTATCTGCTTTTTGGTATTCAAAACCAGAGCAATTTCGTCTTGCCGAATCACATCAAAAACGAACAAGGCTTGATCTTCATAGGGGAAGTAAACTTTTTCTCTGCAGTTTCCATTTTCTTGGGAAAGGTAGTAGCCGTCTTGATCGCGTTTGATACAGGAGTGAAAATAATCGATGATTCTGTTATGTTCGAACTTCCCATGCACGTTGCGCCAGCAGCCGTTTTTGTCTAGCCAGAACACGGCATCCTCTTTAAAAATTACATTTTCTTTGATCTTATTTACCATTCAATTGTCCGGGGTGAAAGGCCCGTAATTTTGTTCCCGGGCGGTCGCTGATTCATCCCGGGTTAAGGGCCCATTAAAAATAATTTCACAATTTATACGCCGCAGCATCACATTTTATTCGTGAATCCTAAGTCAGATTGTGGTGATCCGCCTGATGCCTGTCTGCCGTATTCTGCGGCTATCTTGTCTGCTCCCGAAGGGTTAGTGTACTCGTCATTGAGTTTCTGGATATAAGCGTTGCTGTCGTCCAGCACTTTTTCCAATCTCGCCGCAGTGCCTTTGCCCCAGCCCGCGGGATTGGGCAAGATAAGGCTGCGCCACCAGCGGCTGCTTTTGCGAAAGGCACGCTGGTAGTTTGGATGCAATTCAGGATCTTTTACCTCTATCAGCAATTTGGGTATGATCTTATTGGCTGACCACCGTCGAATGCTGAAGTGGACATAGCTGGCGCCAATCAGTAATATCCCGATGGCACTATATTTCACATAGTTATTTTGGGTTATTAGATCCCAGAACGGCAATTTCAGCGACAATCCTTCCCAATAGCCGCCCCAAATGGTGAGTACCATAAATGCCACCACCAGTGCACCCACAATCACACCTTCCAACCACAGGATTTTGCGGCGCCACTGGTCGATAAAGCGCAGCAGGATGGGTACAACACCCTGCTTCATCATATGGGAGGTTTGCTCCAGCATCCCGACAATGCGATAGGCGCGCTCTACACCCACCTGTTCGATGCGGTTATAGATAGCGCTGAAGTCGGCTTCGCGCTTGCTCTCAAAACGATTGCGGACACCTTCATCTTCAAAGGGAATTGCGGCGTCCTGATTGTAGATGGCGTAAGATGATCCTGCCGTTAATCCATATTGCGCCAGCGCCCGCTGCCAGGCGGCATAGACTTCTTCCAGGTTATCCTCATTGGCGGTTACATCGATCTGGTTGAGGATGTACAAAAATTTATTCGAATCCCGCCGGTTAACCGTGGCCTTGACCAGATGTTGCAGGGTATCACGCATTGATCCGGTTTCCGGATGGCGGGCATCGAAAAAAACCAGCACCAAATCCGACAATTCGATGATATGATCCGTAATCTGCAAAGTGGAAGTCCGTTGATCATCGGCATCAAAGCCGGGAGAGTCGATGAGGATTTTGCCGCGCAGGGATTCGCTGGGACAGGTCTTTAACTGTAGATAGGCATCAATGTGTTCACCCTGGCCCGCGGCCACTTCTTCGATAGCCCGGCTGACCTTGTACAGCGGGAAGCGGGGGTCAGCATCCAGTGCCAGGCCTGGCAGCACGCGTTCTTTGTTGTCTCTGGTAAAACAAATGACGCTGAATTTGTCATCGACTGCCTGTATGCCGGTGGCCTGCAGGTTATACTGTAGAAAATGGTTGATAAAGGTGGATTTTCCGGCTGAATAGATTCCCAGAATCGAAATTAACGGCCACCAGGGAGTGCTGGTCGCATGGGATTCCTCGCGATGGAAAAATCCAACCCGGCGGCTGATTTGATCCAGTTCACGAAAGTTCTGTACCACTTCAGAGAGGATCGGATTTTCCT
This sequence comes from Desulfobacterales bacterium, assembly GCA_049698595.1. Classification (GTDB taxonomy): domain Bacteria; phylum Desulfobacterota; class Desulfobacteria; order Desulfobacterales; family JAFDCJ01; genus JAFDCJ01. Next base: position 5,832 of record JBAVYC010000131.1, read on the forward strand.
GTTTCAGGTGCCTTTCCAGTTTTCGCAACCGCTGGCTGATCTTGCTTTCCTTAAACATCATTTGCGCTCCAATTCTTGGGTCAATCGACTGCCATTGCAAGGGGCTCATTTTGCCCCGGCAAGCTGAGCCTTGTTAAACCCGTCCCCTAAAAAAGTACACTATGATCATTTTTACAAAAATATTAATGGTTTTCAAGCCGTAATTTTAAATAAACGCAAATTCTGACTCGAACGGGAATTCTGATTTTCGGATGTTTTCATCGTGTTTTGTTCCCGATCGCGACAGGTTTCCAGAGACCGCCATCGTACCAAATCCTGGAAAATGGTTCTCCGACTGCCAGCACCGATGCTGCCAGATCCTCCGGATCTATGACAATTTCTTTTTCACGGTACATTGGGTCCCACGGCTCGACGATGACGGCTCCTTTTGGGATAGGAACCAAGCGAGGCATGATCGTCTGACCCCATTGCCGGCGGTTGGATTCGATTCGGAGGTCTTCCATACGGGGGTATTTTAAAAGTTCATGCAGGGTAACCAGGGTCGGAGGGCTTAAAGGAGTCTTGCCGGCCAGGTTGCCTTTCAGACCTTCTTTGGGGCTTATCCACAGGCCCTGTACCGTTTCTCTACCGTCCGGTCGGCAAATTTGATCGGTCGGCATGGCGGCCAGCAAAAACCGGGTGTCAAAGCGTCGCGTCATCAACTCAGGGGTTATCCAGTGGGACCATCGTAGCAGCGCCGATATCGTAAGCTGCCATTTTTCCTTGACTAAAAGCTTTACGAACCAATCCTTTGTTAGATTATCTGACAATCGCAAGTTGCGGACATGTTCCAGACTCGCGTCAGGTCGATCATTCTGGTGTGCGAGAAAAACGCCAGCCTCCTCAAGGGTCTCTCGAACGGCGGCAACCCCATAAGCCAGCGCCTCTGCCTCTGAGAGCTCTCCGCCCAGACGTCGATAAATTTCATTGGGACTCAAATCACTGTGGCTTTTAAATACGTCGAATTGCCGATCTTCAGCTTCCACCTTTCCACCGGGGAAAACAAAATTTCCGGCCATAAACCCGCTTTTAACATTTCTTTTTAGCAAATAGACCTGAAGTTTACCCGCAACCTCACGGGTGAGGATAACCGTTGCGGCCGGCGTTATGTTTGCAGGCGGAACCTGGTGATTTTTCATGCCGGAATAAATAGCAGGTTCGGTAAGTAGCAGTCAAATAAAAAGGATAAAGCTTGACTTTACCCTCTATTTTCGGCTACTTTTCACTAAAATGAGAATCGAATGCCTGAGGAGAATGCCTTGTTTTCAGCAAATGAGATACTGGATTTGGCCATCAAGTTGGAGAAAAACGGTGAACTGGTGTACCGCGATGCCATCGAAAAGGTTTCGAACCCGGAGCTTATCAGATTGTTGGAATGGATGGCTGATGAAGAAGTTAAACACGCCAATTGGTTTGCCGAATTGAAACTTAAGCTTGATCAAAAGAGCGTGAATCCGTTTATGGAAAAGATGAGCCGAGAGCTTTTTGACGACCTTCTGGGCGACAAAAATTTTTTCCTTAAAGATGTTGATTTTTCTTCCGTCAGTGAGATGGATGATCTGATGGCTATTTTTATTGAATTTGAAAAAGATTCAGTGCGATTTTATCAGGTGCTTGAACCTTTTATTGAAGACCCCGTTAGTTTAGAGAGCTTAAAAAAGATCATCGACGAAGAGAATTGCCATATCAAACGATTGCAGGAATTAATGGGCCGCCAGGAAGTGTTTCACTATTCCGATTCCAGATAACCGGGGCCGAAAATTTTTCGGCCTATCGAAATCCTCAAATCTTTATCCGGCCACTCACCTTGAGAACCGGGCCAATAAATCCCATCCCAGACCACCCGGCTTAAGCCGTTGTCTTTTTTACACTTCAGACAGATGGGAGGCAAAGTCCCCTTTTTAACGAGTTGACCGGAAATATGTTGCAGGGGTCCTGTTGGATCTCCTCCGGCTGACGTTCCACAGAGCAATGCACAACCGCAATCCAATATCTTGTAGGCAACCCCAATCGCTTCAGGGCGCTCAAACAAAATTTTTCGACAGGCTTCGTTGAAGGGAGAAATTTGAGTGTTTTTAATATCTTCCATAATGTGGCTTAATTATTCTGGATGAGGGTTTAAATTTTTGTTTGGCCGTTTTCCGCAAAATGAGCAGCATAGATATCTGCCGGAATCCACTCCAGCCCCGCTTGACCTAAATTGATCACGTCTTTGAAAATATTTTATAGAGGTCTGGTGTTCGCAAGGTTTTGCACACCGGTCGTTTCCTGGCGTTCAACATCATTTTTTGAACGCGCCCCTGGAACAGAGGGCATGCATTTTTAACACACCCTCTTTTGGGAAGTCAACTATTATGCTTTTTCCCTATCACTGGGATTCGGTGGATTCTACCGAAAAATGTAACTTTCAACTGACAAAAATCGGCAAAGGCCGATGTTTTGGAATTGTCCATTTTTGTGCAACAACTAATATAATCCCAGTGAATTATTGTGAAAAATTTGCACTATTTCACATCTCTTCTGCCTGGCATGTTTATTGTAGTATGTTTTATCATTTATAACATTTTCCGGGGATGCTTCGATGTTATTCCGGGGGGAAGAAGCGTCACGGGACGGAGGATTTAAAAAAAGGAGGCGGAAAAATGAAACCAGTATCCAGGGGTTTAATTAATTTCATCGCAGGTGTCGTTCTTGTTATTTCACTATCAGGGTTGGTATCTGCCGGAAATGAAGTGTTTGTGATCTCAGCCGGCCGCAATGGAGATGCCAACTACATGGTCAGCCATGGGGATGGCTCATTCTCTTCTCAAGAAAATTTGCTGTTAATGAGCGATGACGGCCTTCACCCCATGGGTGAAAGCGGGATTGAGTATTACAGCTATGGGAACGGCATGGGTGATTTTGATAATGACGGTGATTTTGATTATATAATGGGCGATGGTATCAGCGGCGGCGATATTTTTCTATTTGAAAAGATCGGCCCCGACAATCAGTTTGAATTGCCGGTCGTTGCTGCGGGATGGTCAACAGGGTATTTTCCCATGGACATGGCGGTTGCCGATTTCGATGAGGACGGCAACTTAGATTTTGTCATGTCGTATTATTTCAGCGTTAATTGCGGGCTGTACCTGGGCGATGGTGTCCTCGGATTTACAGGTCCCGGCACGGATCCTGCCACGGACCCTCTTTTACTCAAGGATGCGGCGCCTTACTTATCGGCCGGTGCGGATGCAGCCGATTTTAATAACGACGGGCATGCCGATTTTGTGATTGCCCCGTTTCCCACTGGAAAGTCTGCCGGTGAGCCCTTCTTTGTTAATCTTGGTGACGGTCGCGGGAACTTTACAACGCTTACTTTTGAGGGCCTAAGGGATGCTAAAGGAAATTATGTTCCGTATTATGGGGTTGCAGCGGCTGATTTTGACAGAGACGGGAATGTGGATATTGCGGCGGCAACTGATGGCTATCTGGATATATATAAGGGCAACGGTGAAGGTGGGTTTGAAGGGCCAGCCAGTTATGAGTATGATCTGGACGAGTCACCGCTCGATAACTTTGACTTTAACGGCGACGGGCTTCAGGATCTAGTGGCTGCAAATTTCGGTTCGGCTGGTGCAGAGGTTGCCATTTTGTTGGGCAAAATTGACAGTGACGGCAATTTTTCTTTCGAAGATCCGTTGATTTATGGAGGAGGCACTAGCGGGGCCCGCAATGCCGTATCCGCGCCACCTCCGGGATCAAATAAAGAGCCGGTTGCCGTCGTTGATCCCATCTACCTGGAGGTCACCGTCGGGGAGGAAATCGTATTTGACGGTTCGGCGTCCTACGACGATGACGGCCAAATTGTCAGCTATGTTTGGGACTTCGGCGACGGAAACATTCTCACCGGTCTTACGCCTGTGTTGCGTCCGTCCAGGGCCGGCGGCGATACCGATGAGGTTGCACCGTCACATATTTATTGTGACGCCGGTAAATACACCTTGACCCTAAAGGTCACCGATGACAAGGGCGCCACGGCCATTGCCCAGGCAGAGGTTAACGCGCTGCCGGTAGCCGCAACAATCCAGTTTAAACCTGACACGCTTTATTTGAACAGCAAGGATAAGTGGATCCTGGCAACCATCAGACTGCCGGCCGATTACGATGCGAGAGAGATCGATGACCCCAGCGTTTGTATTGTGTTGGCGGACGGGTCCCGGTTATGTGCGTTTGCTGATTACGGCCACGGTTTTCTTGCTAAATTGAGAAAGAGATTTTACCGGACAAGAAGAGCCCTGACGGTAAGATTTAGTCGGCAGGATCTTATCCGGAAAATAAAAGTTCCTTCAGAAAACACCGTATTGAAGGTACACGGAGATATGCTGGACAAGGGTGCCTGGATAGAATTTGAAGGCGCGGGCGTAATCAGAACCAGAGAAAGGGAAAAGAAAGAAGGCTTTTTCAGTAGGTATTGGAAACGAAATATCAAGTACTTTTCCAAAAAGTACGGATCAAATTACTGTAGATAGTTCGCCAATTGAAAGATGATTCAATCTTTTAAATAGTGTTTTAGGGTTACTTTAAGATGAAATGCCAGAGGGCGGGGCCGAAAACGGCTCCGCCCTTTTTTTTAAATCGGGCTAGATGGTATTGATTTATAGACCCCGGATAAAGTAAATATAATACTTTGGATTAAAAAACCAAGCATTGGAGGGGTGTAACGAATGGGTCAAAAGCCATCCTATGAAGAACTGCTGGAAAAAATCGACTCACTGCAAAAAGCGGATATAAGGCACAGGAGAAGAGAAGCAGTTTTATGGCGGATTCAGGAACGACTGACCCAAATTATTGAAAGCATTCCCATTCCGACCTTTGTTATTGATAACGAGCATGTCGTTACCCACTATAACACGGCCATGGAGAATCTGACCGGCATTGCCGTCGACGAGATCCTCGGCAGCCGCGATCCCTGGAGGGCATTTTATGCCGCAGCTAGACCCACTATGGCCGACTTTATCGTGGATGGTGCTTCCCAAGAGGAGATTGCCGGTTATTACCAAGGCAAATTTAATAGATCTCTGCTTAAAGAAGGCGCATACGAAGCGGAGGATTTTTTTCCGGACATCGGCAAAAAAGGCAAGTGGCTTTTTTTCACGGCAGCCCCTTTAACGGATTCCCATGGAAATGTATTTGGTGCTCTGGAAACTCTGCAAGACATCACCGAGCGCAAACATGCCGAGGAAGCGCGTCTGAAATCCGAGCGGCGTTTTCGGGTCCTGCTTGATTTTGCCCCTTATTCCATTCTCGTATTCAATGTAGACAGCCTGGTCACCTATCTGAATCCTGCTTTCACCGAAACGTTCGGCTGGACCCTGGAGGAATTGAGAGGAAAACGGATTCCCTACGTACCGGCAGATCTTGAAGCCGAAACCAGGGAACACATCAAAAAGCTTCTCGAGGAAAAGGTGATCTATCGTTATGAAACCAGGCGTCTCACACAAGACGGCCGAATCCTGGATGTGGTCTGGAGAGCTTCAGTTTTTGCGGATGCCAACGGTGAACCGGCCGGAGTGTTGGTGATTCTCAGAGATATCACCCGCGTGAAACGTATCGCCAGAAACAATGAGGCCATGATGCGGATCAGTATGGAACTGCCCGAATATCTTGAGTTACCTGAAGTGCTGGATTATGTGAGCGGTGTGATTAAAGAGTTAATGGTCACCGAAGGTGGATTGGTCATCCTGCTTGATGAGCAGCGTCAGGAACTTTTTTTGCGTGGCGCCGCTTATGATGACAAGGCTACCCAGCAGCGGGCCAAAGAGGTTCGGTTTTCCATGGATGAACTGGTTGCGGGCAAGGTCATCCGGACCGGAAAACCGGTCATTTTGAATGACATTGTTGAGAACTCCAAAATCCATATCGAACGGGATCGAAAACTCGGGTATCAGACCCGCAATCTGCTGCTGGTACCCTTGAGAAGCCAGGAGCGTATTATCGGCACTTTATGTGCCGTCAACAAAAAAGAAGGCGGCTTTGACCAGTCCGATGTCGAGCTTTTAAGTATGCTGGCTGGAACTGTGGTCCTATCAATTGAGAACGCCAGATTTTCCACGGAACTCAAAAAGGCTTACATGGAGGTTTCAAGCTTAAACCAGGCCAAAGACAAAGTGATAAACCACCTGTCGCATGAATTGAAAACGCCGATAGCAGTTCTGCGAACGTCCCTGGTGATACTGGAAAAAAGACTGAAAAATTTACCCCGCGAAAGCTGGCAGCCAACCATAGACAGAGCCCGCAAGAACCTCGATCGGCTGCTGGAGATGCAGTATCAGATTGATGATATTATGCAGGACAAAACCGATAAAGCCCGCATGATATTGTCCCAGCTGTTGGATCAGTGCGCTGATGAACTAGAGGCGCTGATTGCTGAACAAGTCGGGGAGGGTCAAATTGTCAAGCGTATAAAAAAACGCATTGAGGAGACCTATAGTACCGGCGGCAGCGGGGAACTGATTGCCGAGAAAATTCAGCTGGATATTTTTGTTATCAAAAGATTGGAATTTCTTAAATCTTCGTTTGCCCATCGTCAGGTCGGTATTATCACCCGATTTAGTGCCACCGCGCCCATATCGATACCGCCGGACGTCCTGCAAAAGGTATTTGACGGTCTGATAAAAAACGCTATCGAAAATACCCCGGACGAGGGTAAGGTGGAGGTGGTTGTGAAAAGGCAGGGCGAGGGGACGCTGCTGGAGGTGCGTGATTTTGGGGTCGGGATTACAAAAGAAAATAAAACTCGAATTTTTGAAGGTTTTTTTACCACCCAGGAAACAATGAACTATTCGAGCAAAAGACCTTTTGACTTCAATGCCGGCGGCAAAGGGGCGGATCTGCTGCGCATGAAAATCTTCTCGGAGCGCTATGATTTTAAAATCGGGCTGAAATCATACCGCTGTCCTTTTCTTCCGAAAGACGGCGACCCCTGCCCCGGGACCATCAGCGAATGTCCCCATTGCAAAGATGGTTCAGGGTGCCACCAATCGGTGGCAACCATTTTCTCCATATACTTTCCACCGGCTGGATAGGATAGGAATGACGATTGACGAATGACAAATGAATGTATTCTATCGATTTTATAAAAGATTAAGCCCAGCGATTCCACCCTTCATCCGTAGCGAACTTTCAGTTAGAGTTAATAAATACTGAAGGCGTTAATCCGGTCTGGGCCAGGGATTTGGTTTTTGGTGCTTGGAATTTTCATGATTTTCATTTAACAGGCAATTTTTGTAAAATCAGTCAATTACCTGACTGAATGACGGAGCCCTGACTGCCATCCCGTCTTAGGTGACGGGATGGCGGTAATATGTGATGTTACTGCTTCGGAAACCAGACTTCTTCGACTTTATATTTGCCATCGTGCACACTGATGATGGACACGCCTTTCATGGGCACACCGCTGGGTCGTGAGTAGGTTATCTCGCCGGTTACGGCCTTAAACCCCTGGGTCCCGGCCAGCGCGGCGCGCAGTGCCTTGCCGTCGGTGGTACCGGCTTTTTGGATGGCATCCGCGATCAGACCCACGGCATCGAAACCCAGGGCGGCGAACGCATTTTCAGGGGGACGGCCGTACTCTTTTTCATAAGCGGCAATGAATGCCACCACTTCGGGACGATTGTCTTCGCGGTAAGTGTGGGTGGAGAAGTAGACGTCGTTGGCCAGCTTGTCACCGGGCACGCTGGTGACCAGTTCGGTATCAAACCCGTCGCCGCTGACGATGGGCAGGTTTAACCCGGCTTCACGAATTTGTTTAACCGTCAATCCGGCCTCATTGGGGATAGCGGAAATAAACACGGCATCCGCTTTGGGACTGGCGTTTTTCAGGCGTGCGATTTGAGCTGAAAAGTCTTTATCACCCATCATGAAGAAGTCTTCCAAAACAACGTTACCGCCGAGCTCTTTGACCCGCTGTTGGTAAAATTTGGACAATGCCTTGGTGAAGTCCATGGAGTTGTCGGTCCACACGACCACATTTTTAGCGCCCAGTTTGTTGACCGAATAGTCGGCGATGGCAAATGACTGATCATCATCGCCGAAAGGCGTCATGAACATATAGTCGCCCACCCATTTGGGTAACATGGGATGGGTGGCACCCGAGGTGACAAAGGGAACGCCTTTTTGCTGAAATAACGGGGCGGCCGCCATCACAAAAGTGGTGTCCCCATAGCCGATACCGGCTATGACGCCATTGGCCAGCGCTTTTTTAGCACCGGTGGCCGCAGCTTTTTGATCGGTCTTGGTGTCGATGCCGATGACTTCCAGTTGTTTGCCCAGAATCCCCCCTTTTTCATTGATCAGCTTGGCCTGCAGTTTTGCCCCGTTCAATGCCGGTGCGTCGATTGAGGACATCCCGCCGGTTAAGTTATACAGGGCACCAATTTTAATCGTTTCCGCTCCCAGCGCCGGAAACACCAGCAGGAGCGACAATACAATACCTACCACCGTTAAACTCATTTTTTTTTGCATACTCCCTTCCTCCTTTTTGTATGTGGTAACATTTCACCTTTTTAACGCGCCCGATTGAGGAGCACCTGCAACCTGCCGGGATTAAACTGATAAAATGCTACACGGTTAATAGTGATATATAGTGATTCAACTTAGGTTTTTCTCGGCACAAAATCTGCATAGTATCTGACAAAAATAGACAGCGCCATGCAAGGGCTTGAAAGCTGGGATGTTAGGAAGCCGGGAAGCATCTCTGCCAGCCTACCAACATTCAAGCATCCTAGCCTTCAAGCGGTACGCAATTTTGGAGCCTAACGTTGTGGATGTTGACAGGTTCGCGATACGCTTAAAGCATGCCAGGAAAAACCAAAGTTGGCGTACTATATTCCTCTCATCGGGTGTGCCGCGGGTGAAAAACGCCTGGCTCCCGACTGCCGAACAGACCTTGGGGCCTGTATATTAAAATCAGAATCAGGATCAGGGCCATCAGAATTTCACCGATCCCGTAAACATTAAAGGCCTCCTCCAGGGGCCGAAAGATTTCCGTGAGTACTGAGAAAATGATCGCTGCAACAAATGAACCGGTTATACTGCCGGTCCCACCGACCACAACCATGACCACGATATTAAAGGTCAGAATGAGCGAGAACGACATCGGGGTAATGGCGGTTACCAGATGAGCCCAGAGCCCCCCGGCAATGCCCGCAAAATAAGCGCCGATAACCAGCGCGGCGACCCGGGTCCTGAAAATGTTTACCCCCAGACACTGGGCGGCCGTCTCATCTTCTCGAACAGCCAGCATGCTCCGGCCATATGAAGAGAATTTTATTTTCCAGCTGACATAAACAGTTACCACCACCCACAGATATACCCACCACAGATTGGTCAAAGCCGACAGCCCGTTTAGTCCCAGAGGACCGCGGGTCACGCTTTCCCAATTGATGATGAGGACCTGAACGATGATCAAAAAGCCCATGGTGGCCACCGCCAGATAATGACCCCGCAAGCGTAAGACCGGTACGCCGACCAGCAGTGCCGTGAGCCCGGCGCAGAAACCGCCGATGATCAGGGCCGGGATGAAAGGCAATTGCAAATTCGCCAGCCATTGGGGCAGTTCCAGAAACATGGACTTGCGCGCGACGGGAAAGGTGAGGATTGCCGTCACATAGCCCCCAATGGCCATGAATCCCGGGTGCCCGAGAGAAAACAGCCCGGCAAACCCATTTGTAATATTCAAGCTGACGGCCAAGATTATATATATACCAACAAAGTTGATAATTGAAAGAATATATTCATCAAGAGTGCCCCGTGCAATGGCAACTAACCCGATTCCACCAATCATCAGGGCTGGAAAAATCAAACAGTTTCGAATGCCGTTCATCAGACACGTTCCCCCATCTTCTTTCCGAGGATACCGTTGGGTAAAATCAGTAGAATTAAAATCAGGGTGGCAAACACAAAGGCGTCGCGGTAGGCCGAATAGATCGGCGGCAACAGACCCACAAACAGCACTTCCGAAAGCCCCAACACAAAACCGCCGATGATGGCCCCGGGGATGGATCCGACCCCGCCGATTACCGCGGCGACAAAAGATTTAAGTCCGGGTATAAACCCAAGCAGCGGATCAATTTGACCGAACTTGCCGCCCCACATCAATCCGGCGATAGCGGCCAGGGCGCTGCCCACGGCAAAGGTTGCCATAATCGTGCGATTGATGTTGATGCCCATCAGCCGGGCCACATCGATATTTTCCGCAGTGGCGCGCATGGCCATACCCAACCTGGTTTTGTTGACGAGTAACATCAGAGCGCACATCAAGCTGAGGGCGCACATCATGATGACGAGGTCCACCATGCGAAAGCTGACCCCGCTGATATGGATGACCTTTTGCAGGTAGCCCGGAAAGGCAAAATTACGGGGCTGGGCAGTCAGGAATAAAATCCCTAAGTTCTGAAGCATAATGGAGACTGCCAGTGACGCTATGAAGCCGGTAACCTGAGGAGCACCTCGCATGGGCCGAAATGCTGCTCTCTCGATGAGAATACCGATGACGGCGCCTGCTGCCAGAACCATCAGTGCAACCAGGGGCAACGGCGCCCCCACCACTTGTAAGAGTCCGAGGGTGAGAAATGCCCCGATCATCACAACGTCGCCGTGGGCGAAATTAATCAGCCGAATGATTCCGTAAATCATTGAAAAACCGATGGCCACCATGGCGTACATGCTGCCCAGGATAAGTCCGTTAACGATTTGCTGCACAATGTATTCTATGTTCATAAGCTTTATGCGCCCCCCAGATAGGCGCGACGGACCTTCTCATCGCGAGCCAGTTCCCGGCTGGGGCCGGAAAGCGTCACCCGACCGTTTTCAAGTACATAGGCCCTGTGAGAATAATCAAGCGCCATGACTGCATTTTGTTCTACCAGCAGGATCGTCACGCCCTCAGCGTTGATGTCATGAAGAACGTTGAATAAATTTTCAATGATAATGGGTCCTAATCCCAGTGAGGGTTCGTCAAGAATCAGCAACCGCGGCCGGCTCATCAATGCGCGCCCGACTGCCAACATTTCCTGCTCGCCGCCCGAGAGACTGCCGGCTGTTTGTTTAGCCCTTTCAGCAAGGATCGGGAAAACCCCGCAAATTCGTCTGTAATCCTGTTCAATCGCTTGTTTGTTTCTTCTCAGGTAAGCGCCGACCATTAAATTCTCCCTGACGGAAAGTCGGGAAAAAATTCCCCTGCCCTCCGGGCAATGGGAGATCCCAAGAGCAACGATTTGCTCGGCGGATACCCGGCTGATGTCGATTTCTTCGCCGTTGCCATGAGGCTTGTAGAGAATACGTCCGCTTTCAGGCCGCAGTAACCCGGAAATTGTGCGCAGCATGGATGTTTTACCGGCCCCGTTGGCACCGATCAGTGCCACGATTTCGCCCTGGGGCACATCCAGGCTGACCCCTTGCAGAACATAGGTCTTATCGCGGAAGACGCGAAGGTCATCGATCCTGAGCATTTAGATTGCCTCTGCCGGATTTTCCCAGATAGGCTTCAATGACCCGTCGATCATGGCGCACATCATCGGGGGCGCCCATGGTCAGCATGCAGCCGCGGTCGATCACCTGAATTTTCTGGCATACTGCCATAATCAGTTTCATGTCATGCTCGACTAAAAAAATAGTAAGATCATTTTTGCGGTGGAGATCCTGAAGTATTTTAACCAGTTCCTCGGTCTCGCTGGGGTTGAGTCCGGCCGAGGGTTCATCCAGCAGCAAAAGTTTTGGCGATGTTGCCATGGCCCTTGCAATTTCTACCCGTCGCTGAATTCCGTACGGCAGGTTATTCGCCGCTATGTCTTTGACGGACACCAGTCCGAACAGCGCCATCATTTCATGAGATCTTTGTCGCATTTCAATTTCAGCCTGCCGGTAGGCCGATGTATGCAAAAGCGTTTTCCAAAAGCCCCTTCCCAGGCGCATATGAAAGGCCACTTTAATGTTGTCGAGAACAGACAGCTCTTTAAAGAGCCGGATATTCTGAAAGGTTCGGGCGATGCCCAGAGCGGTACTTTGATCGGGCCGCAGGCGGGTGATATCTTTGTTGTTAAAGTAAATATGGCCACTGGTGGGTTTGAGGACACCGGAAAGCAAATTAAACACCGTGGTCTTGCCGGCCCCGTTAGGTCCGATCAGACCGACCAGTTCACCCCGCCGGATCTCGACGCTGTAATCCGTCAGGGCGGTGATGCCGCCGAAACGCTTTCCCAAACCTTCAACTTTTAACAGGGCCGAATTGGTAGAAGACAATTGGCAAACTCCCAATCGGGGCAATCTAAACGGGATCGAACTTAGCTCCGCTTCGCTCCGCAATTGGAATGATGGAACAATGGAATGATGGAATCATGGGTTCTGGAATATTGGAGTGGTGGATTTAGAGTATCAAAACGAATATAATTGTATTGATTTTCTC
>JBAVYC010000132.1:0-21309 GCA_049698595.1 Desulfobacterales bacterium
TATCGATTGGGTTGTTGCATAAGGCCGCATCTTCCAAAGGAATTGAATGGCAATCTTATGCCGACGGGATGGCGCGTGGGAAATTTGAGAAAAAGAAAGTCTTTCTGCATTTTTATGCCGAATGGTGCGCTGCCTGCAAGACGATGGAAGACAACACCTTCAAGGATCCCGGCGTGATTGCTTCTCTGAACAAAGATTTCATCCCCATCAAGGTGGATGTAGACGTAAACAAGCAAACATCAGGCTTGTACCGAGTCAATTTGCTTCCCGATACTTGGTTCATCGCTGAAGATGCCGGTATTATCGGGCATCAGCCCGGTTATATTTCAGCGGAGCAGTTAAAAAAATTTTTGAAGTCCCTCCTTGGTGACAATGCCGGGCCGTGAAGGTTATTGTAATATACCTAATCCGGATATACCGGGAAAAAACAAAACTGAAAAAGATGTGATATCAAATATGCAATTTACAGCCAGAATGAAACCACCGTCGCAATTTAAACATGACGGTACCATGGGTATCGATATTGACGAATTAAAAGAGATCATCAGCAATGATCCGTCACCTGAACCCCCCAATGACCGGCGTTATAAGCCGGCCTGTGTTTTTCTCCTTATCTTTAATCTCGAGGAACCTTATATCCTGGCAATTCAGAAAGCGGACAGCGAAGGTTACCCCTGGCGCAATCAGGTCGCCTTGCCGGGTGGCCATCTTGATGCTGAAGACGCCAGCCCGCTTGCGGGTGCCTTTCGCGAGTTGGAAGAAGAAATGAGCATCAGCCGGGACCAGGTTGAATTTCTTGGTTCCATGGGCCATTTTCAAACCATCAACAACAGAGATATCGAAGTCTTCACCGGGTTTTGGCGGGCAGCGAAGCCGGTGCGGCACGATCCGACAGAAATTTCAAGAATCCTCAAAATCCCCATACGAGTGCTTGTCCAGACCCACAACACCCAAAATTTTCATGGTCGTATACCTGATATCGATGAGCTCAGGTACCCCTTTGAAGATGTCGTTATTTGGGGGGCCACCGCCCGTATTGTGCATCATTTCATCGAGCTTTTTCATCCCCAGTTTGAGACTTCTGGATGGGCCCGGGTGCTTGCAAGCAAACTATCCGGCTGAATAATCGGAGGATGAAGCATCTATTCGATATCAGGTTAATTCCAAATTTCTTAATCCAGTTCTGGGCCACGTCATTTTAACAGTTAATTGGTTGGAATTCATAGAATTAATCGCTTCTATTTGAATCAGTTAGAGTTGACATTGATGTTTCTCTGGCGTTGGTGGTAATTTCCTTGCGCTCTGAATTTACTTGAGGTAGTGTCGTCTGATTAGTCGGATGATGGCAGATATCATGACTCCTGTGCTCAATACGACGAGGACAACGGGTACCCAGACGTATTCATGGTACTGTTCAATTTCGCGGGTCACCGAGATACCCACCAATCCGAACAGGAGCACAAACAACAAGAAGGCAATGGTAAGACCATATACCATCTTGGACTGATACCAGGGCGTGGTGGCTTTCCTGAATACGGGGATCTTGTTGGATAGCATAATAACTTATAGGTTGAACAGTTACCTTAAATCTTATGCCGACCAGAGAAAAAAATCAAGTTATGAAACATATATATGCAAAACAGAAAATAGATCGGTTTACCAAAAGGGCGGGGTGTTTTTTCGCCGGTCTGACTGCAATGATTTTTCTGTGGGGTTGTGTGGTGACACCAACAAAAAAACTTATTATTCAAGATACTGATCAGTCTTTTGAAGAAGGTGTGATTATATCTACAAAGCTTGGAAGTTCGGTATCATTTAAGGAACTTATAGCTGATTTGAACAGCTGCCAAATTGTTTATATCGGGGAAAAACATACCAATGTCTCACATCACCGAATCCAGTTGGAAGTCATACAGGCCCTCTTTAAAAAACATTCAAACTTGATCGTGGGGATGGAAATGTTTGATCATACCTATCAGGATGTACTTGATATGTGGTCGGCGGGTGAATTGGATCAAAAGGATTTTTTAAAGAAATCGCACTGGTATGCCAATTGGCGCTTTGACTTTTCCCTGTACCGTGAAATTTTGGAATTTATCAAAGAAAATCACATTCGTCTGGTGGCTTTGAACATTCCCAACCATATTCCCCCTAAGATTCGCGAAGGTGGTATCGACACTTTACGAGAAGACGAAAAAAAACACCTGCCACAGGTAATAGACACCTCCAACAGAGCCCACCGTGATTACCTTGAGAAAGTGTTTGATGGCCATAAACACCATTTTAAGGGCGAGGTTGGATTTGAAAATTTTTATACCGCCCAGTCCGTGTGGGAGGACGCTATGGCGGAGATGATTTTCCAGCATCTAAAAAATGATGTCATGGTTGTTTTGGCCGGCAACGGTCATATCCAATTTAAATACGGTATTCCGGACCGAGCTTATAACCGAACCGGCACCTCCTTCCGAACCATTTATACGGCACCGGCGGGCGATGTGGTTGAATTGGCTGTCGCTGACTATATCTGGGTGACGCCATAGACAGATGACAGATGACGGAAGACAGATGACGGAAGACAGAATGCAGATGACAGAGGCTGGTGAATGCGGAAGTTGGAATGCGGCCTCCAGCCCATAGGGGCTTGCGCCTGCGCCCCGGAGGGAATTCGAAAAGAAAGGACATGGTGCATATGGCACAGGGGATAGGGTTAAAGCCGAGTGCCGGGTGTCAGGTGCCAGATGAACATGATTTTGGATTTCGGAATGCGGAATGAAGTAAAAAGAAGCTGAAAGTTCAAAGCAAAAGAGGTTGGAGGCCAAAAAAGAAAGCGAAAAGCTGAAGGCTCAAAGCGATAGGACGATGGTTGTCTTAGAATTGAGGCTGAGGCCAAGAAATCCGTTGCCTCAAACCTCTAATCTCCAACGGCTTTCCTAACCATCTAAATTTATCCAAATCTCAAATAAGATCAAAAACCTAATGTTTGGAATTTTGAAATTCGGTCATTGTGATTTGTTTGGTATTTGTGATTTGTTATTTGAAATTTTTTCATTGCTGAAACCTGAAACCTTAGGTTCCTTACAACATGTTGTCAGGCAAAACCCGATAACGGCCTAAACATCACATGGAGGTAAGATGAATAACGATTCTAAAGTCTGGTTAAACGGAAATCTAATCCCCTGGTCGGAGGCCACCGTACCGCTTTTGTCCCATGGTTTTTCACGGGGTTCGGCTTTTTTTGAAGTATTTGGGATTCATGTGGGACCCGAAGGGCCGATGGCATTCAGGATGAATCAGCACCTCAAGCGGCTGATGGGAAGCGCCGAGCTGTTGGAGATGGAGTTGGCTTATTCGACCGAAGAGATCGTTGCCGCGGTAAAAACCACGGTCGCCGCCAACAACCTTGGGCGGGGATTAATTAAAATGCTGGCCTACTGGGGCGAAGAGGCGATTATTAATCTGGTATTGGACACCAAACTGGACCTGGCCGTCTTTGCTATCCCGCAAAGTGACGATTTGAAATTAGACCGGGCCGGCGCGTTATCCGCCTGTGTGTCAAAGTGGCGCAAGATCCACCCGGCAACGGTCCCCGTGGCCGCCAAAGCCTGTTCCAACTATTTAAACGGTTACCTGGTGCGTAAAGATGCGAACAATCGTGGTTTCGATTTGGGCATCGCACTGGATACGGATGGGTTTCTGGCCGAAGGGTCCATCGAGTCGGTGTTTATCGTAAAAGACGGTGTTCTTAAAACCCCTCCCCTGGGAAGGATTCTGTCAAGCATCACACGAATGTCCATTCTTGAAGCGGTTGCCAGAATCGGAATCCCCGCCCGAGAAGGTCCCATCAGTACTGCAGAATTATCTGAAGCCGATGAAATCTTCACCTGCCATACGGGAATAAAAGTCGAACCGATCGCCCGTTTGGAGGATCGGGAATTTGAAACGCCCGGCCCGGTCACCCTGCAGGTGATGCAACTGATGAATGATATCATTGAATTCAAAGATGAGCGTTTCATGGATTGGTTTCAACCATTGGCCTGAGGCAGTTATACAAAAGGGTCGCAATTCTTGAAAGACGAGGTGGCGGACGGTTCAAAAGCCCGATAGACCACAGGGTTCAGGCGCTTGAGAACAAAGTGCGTGAAATGACGGATTCCGGTCATCGATGACGGTAGCGGCGCTGTGTCTTGCCGCTATTAGGGATGCGGACACAAATCGGTCTCGCAATGTAGACATTTTTTGATAAACACCGCAACACCAAAGTTTTTTTCGAGCAAGCTGGCGGTTTATCCGTCCAGCGGCGGGGTTGACACCCGACCCCCCTCCCAATATTTTTAGCTCTCTGCCACAAATAAAGCCGATAAAGACCCTATGCTTTTTCCGAGACTACGCTCGGGAAAAGTGGCCCCCGAAGGGCAGCAAGCACGCCGATAATTTATATAGATTTCCCCGTTTAGGCTTCGCTTCAGACGGAATCGCAGACAGGTGTCGGGAGTCAGAAAGGCGCGTCACAAAGTCCTGAAACCTGAACACTGACACCTGAAACCAAAAGTTCCTTACAGCATGCTGTCTGAAAAATCGCGAGATAGGGCCTATTGTAAGCTTATACCCCTAATCGTAACGAGCTCAAAACTCAGCCACCCGGGCCACCGCACAGGCGAGCGTCGTGCGGACATCCGCCGGCGCCATCAGCAGCATGGTGCCTCTTTGCCCGGCGTTGATCAAAATTTTATCAAATGACAAAATATCCGCTTCCATTACCACCTGCAATTTTTGTTTGGTTCCAAACGGGCTGATGCCGCCGACCAAATAACCCGTAATGCGTTCGGCTGTTGGGGTGTCCGCCATGGCCGCACGTTTTACCCCGCAAACCCTTGCCAGGCTTTTCATGGAAAGCTGCCTGTCGCCGGGCATCAAAACCAGGGTATATTGTTTTTCTCCCAGGTCCACCACCAGCGTTTTAACCGTTGCTTTCAAGGGAAACCCGGTGGCGTCGGCTGCAAACTCGGCACCCTTTTCACCGTGGTCATATTTAATAATTTCAAACGGTATCTTTTTTTGTTTCAGAAACTGGATGGCGCGGGTTGACATTTTTATTTAATATCGAATAATCGAACCTCTTACAACTGGTCAGCAAAAGCCTTACCCCCAAAGTTGCAGCTACAATATGGCAAATAAAAGTTATTGGCTTGTAATTGCAAGGCTTTTTCTGGATTCCGGCTCTCCGCTGGGCTATGGCCGAAATGGCGAGTTTCGTTGCCGGGTGAATATTATCCCAACATATTGAATATAATTATTTGCATCCCTCAACATATTGTGGTATAAACAATTTATCATTCGAATTTTCCGGATGATCTGCAAACGAGGCTACCGGCCTTCCTGTCTACGGGGGTTTATTTTTAGAACCGGCGCAACGCCTTCTTTTTTTCGGTATTAATTTCCGACCGATTTCATTTAAAATACACACATCTGTTCCAGGTGGTGTTATCGCAGCGGGCCATAAAGATGAATTGTTCGGGCCTTTGCCCGGGAGTGGTTTTTATGTCCAGCGAATCGCAACTATATTTTAATCTATTCGAATAATTGGGAGATATGCTGACGTGTTTGAGAAAATTAAGAAAAGAGACGGAAGGGTTGTCGAGTTCGATTCACCAAAAATCACTGCTGCCATAGCCAAGGCCGGCAAGGCCACCGGAGAGTTCACGGAACGAGAAGCCCGGAAACTGACGCTGCGCGTCTTAACCCTGGCCCACAATCTGCGTCCGAGTCCCGTACCAGAGGTGGAAGAGATCCAGGACATCGTTGAACGGGTGTTGTTGGATTCTCCCTTTTACAGAACCGCCAAAGCCTATATTTTATACCGCGAGCAGCATGCTCAGATCAGAACGATGACCACCCGGGCGCACGTGGATCTGGTAAATCACTATATTCAGAAACTGGACTGGAAGATTAAAGAAAACAGCAATATGTGCTATTCGCTGCAGGGGCTGAACAACTATATTTCATCGGATGTGACAGCGGAATACTGGCTCAACTCTATTTATCCCCAGGAAATTCGTCGTGCCCACAAAGACGGCGATCTTCACATTCATGACCTCAGTCTGCTATCGGTGTATTGCGTGGGCTGGGATTTGCAGGATTTGCTCAGGCAGGGTTTCAGAGGTGTCGAAGGCAAGGTCGAAAGCTCACCGCCCAAACATCTTCGTTCAGCCCTGGGGCAGATTGTCAATTTTTTCTATACCCTGCAAGGGGAAGCCGCCGGCGCCCAGGCCCTATCCAATTTTGATACGCTGCTGGCACCCTTTATTCGTTTTGACCGACTGGATTACAAGGAGGTAAAGCAGGCACTGCAGGAGTTTATTTTCAACATAAACATCCCGACGCGGGTCGGCTTTCAGACCCCCTTTACCAATATCACCCTGGATCTTTACGTACCTACCATTCTAAAAGATCAACCCGTGATAACGGGGGGTGTCGAACGTGAGGAAACATATGCGGATTTTCAGCCGGAAATGGATCTGATCAACCGGGCTTTTGCCGAGGTCATGATGGAAGGAGATGCCAAGGGACGCGTGTTTACCTTTCCGATCCCGACTTATAATATAACGAAGGATTTTGATTGGGAAAATCCGAACCTCGAGCCTGTCTGGAAGATGACCGGCCGGTACGGCATTCCTTATTTTTCCAACTTTGTCAATTCGGATATGTCGCCCGATGATGCCCGCTCCATGTGCTGCCGGTTGCGTTTGGACAACCGTGAGCTGCTCAAACGAGGCGGCGGGTTGTTCGGCGCCAACCCGCTGACCGGCTCCATCGGCGTGGTGACAATCAACCTGCCGCGGATTGGATATTTGAGTACAAACGCGAGCGAGTTTTATGCCGACCTGAAGGAGAAAATTCAAATTGCGGTGGAAAGTTTATCCATAAAACGCAAGGTTCTTGAAAAATTTACGCGTAACAATCTTTATCCATACTCCAAATTTTATCTGAGAGAAATTAATAACAACAGCGGACATTACTGGAAGAATCATTTTTCCACCATCGGCATTATCGGCATGAACGAGGCCTGCTTAAATTTTCTGGGCGAAGATCTTGCTACGGATAGAGGCCAGGAGTTTGCCATCGAAGTTATGGATTTTATGCGCGATCTGATTGCTGAAATCCAGGAAGACACCGGAGAGATCTACAATCTGGAGGCCACACCGGCCGAAGGCACCTCACATCGGCTTGCCATGAAGGACAAGAAGAAATATCCGGATATCATCAGCGCCAATGAAGGCGAGGTTCGGCAGGGCGCGGCACCCTATTACACCAATTCCAGCCAACTGCCCGTTAATTACAGCGATGATATTTTCGAAACATTGAGGCTGCAGGACACCCTGCAGACAAAATACACGGGCGGAACTGTTCTGCATATCTTCCTTGGTGAACAAGTCAGCGACACAACTGCCGTCAAGGGATTGATCAGAAAGGTTGCCGACAACTACCGCCTGCCGTATTTTACCCTTTCACCCACCTTCAGTATTTGTCCATCTCACGGTTACCTTGACGGGGAGCAGACAACCTGTTCGATCTGCCATCAGGAGACCGAAGTCTATTCCCGGGTCGTGGGTTACCTGAGACCGATTAAGCAGTGGAACAGCGGCAAGCAGGCTGAATATGGTGATCGGAAGACTTTCGAGGTGGCTGAGGATGCAGATGATGGAAGACAGATCACAGATGACAGAGGACAGCGGCAATTGAATGCGGAAAGAAAAGACGGGCTGCCGAATGAGGAATTTGAAATTCGGCCTTCGGCCCATAGGGGCCAGCGCCCACAACCCGTTGGGAATTCGAAATTGGAACTGCGCAATGAAGTAAAAAGAAGCTGGGACCCTGATAAGCTGAAGGCTCAAAGCGACAACACAATGGTCGTTTGAGAATTGGGGCTGAGGCTAAGGGATCCGTCGCCTCAAACCTCTGACCTCCAGCGGCCGAAGGACTTTCTAACGATCTAAACCATTCAATCGAGCAAAACTGTTCAGATGAAAATAGGCACTATCCAAAAATTCAGCCTGATAGATTACCCGGGGAAAATATCAGCTGTGGTTGGAACACAGGGATGCAATCTGCGCTGTTTCTGGTGCCATAATTGTTATCTCATTCCCCACGATTATTCTCATTCATCCCAACCTATTGAAGAATACGATTTTTTTCAATTCTTAAATGAGAGAGTCAACTTTTTAGACGCAGTGGTTATCAGTGGCGGAGAACCGACCCAACATTCAGATCTATCGGAATTTTGTGCAAAAATAAAAGCGCTGGGATTCTATGTTAAGCTGGATACCAACGGGACGAATCCCGGAATGCTTCGGGAACTTATTGACGCCGGCCTTTTAGACCACGTGGCGATGGATATCAAAACCGATGCTGAACAATACGAAAAGCTTTATAAAGAGAAGATTGAAATGGATGCTATTCTTGCAAGCATCGATATCATTTTGTCCGCCGGCATGCCTTACGAATTCAGGACAACCTGCGTTAAACCGTTTGTTTGCCGGGACAATATAGCAGACCTGGCAAAAATGATCAGCGGAGCCAAGTTATACTACCTGCAAAAATGTACTGAGCAGAAAAATACAAATGAGAAAGTCTTTTACCAGGCTTTAGATGACAAGGAACTGACTGAATTAAAATTCAAAGCGGCGCCGTATGTGGAAATGTGCCAAATCAGATGAGATGGTCTGACCATTGCACAAGTGGCTTTATGAGTCCATTGATAGATTGCAGAAATCCGAAATCATCCGGATTTTGGCTTTGCATCCGATCTTCAGTACTTTCCTCCATGGTCTTGCTTGACCTGGTCACGATCAATTTCTCCCTCGGCTGTTTTGGGCAGCGCTTCCACGAAGACAACCTGCTGGGGTTTTTTGTATCGCGCGATTTTTGAGGCCACGTACTCGATGAGCTCCTCCGACAAGAGCGTCTTGCCGGCTTTTAAGCTGCAGACGGCTTTTATGGCCTCGCCCCACTTTGGATCCGGAACACCGATCACGCTCACTTCTTCAACCGCCCCATGAGTCAAGATCGCCTTTTCCACCTCGATCGGGTAAACATTTTCTCCACCGGGTTTGATGAGCTCTTTTTCGGCCTTTCTTTTCACGTACCAGAGGTATCCATCTTTATCAAAACGCCCGATGTCTCCGGTATGATGCCAACCATTTCGGAAAGCGTAAGCGGTTTCATCCTCCAGATTCCAGTATCCGAGAAAAACCGCAGGACCTCGCACGCAGATTTCTCCAGGGTTCCCGACAGGGACATTTTCATCGTAGTCATCAAAAAGCGCCACATTTGCCATCAGGGATGGTTTTCCGGCGCTCCCGGGCTTTTCATCAATGGGGCTTCCGCTGACACCCATGGCTTCGGTTTGCCCAAAGCCGGTCCAGAATCGGGCCTCAGGTGCAAACTCAAGAAAGTGTTGAACATTATCCGGATGATCCAACCCGGCTATGTGGCGGATGCTTTTGACGTCGCAAGGCTGTTCCTCGTATTTGTCAATCATCATCTTCAGAATCGGCGGAAAGTTAAAAAAAATCGTCCCTTTTTCTTTTTCAATCAGTCGCAGGGTGGATTCCGGATCAAATGTCCCGCAGATGACATTTGCTCCCCCCGCATGCATGACGGCTGTTGAGACTGAGAGTCCGGCAATATGAAAGAGGGGGAGATGGCCGATGTGGCAATCCTCAACGTTTAGGCCGAATTGAAGGATCATCCCCAAATTAATGGCCGTGATATTCTGCTGGCTCAGGAGAGCGCCCCGCGGACGTCCGGCTATCGCCGCCGTATGAATGATGACGAATCCTGAATCGCCTGAAATCTCAAATTCTTGACCGGAGCCGGAGTCAGTATACAAATCCTCAAACCGCTGAAAGCCTTCAGATGCTTCGCCACCGCCGATGGTATAACAGGCTTCGATCGACTCTATTTTTTTGGCCAGTGCGCTCACCGTTGATCGAAAATCCGGTCCGGCGAAAACTAGCTTCGGACCGCCGTCGTTGAGAACATATTGCACTTCCTCCGGTTGAAATCGCCAGTTGACAGGCAGCACAATAGCACCGACCTTGGCAGCTGCCCCGTAGATGATCATGTACTCATCGCTATTGTGGGCCACAATGCCGAGACGATCTCCTTTGGCGATGCCGAATTTTACCAGACCCGCTGCCAGCCGGTCGCACCGCACTTTATAATCCTTGTGGCTGAGACGGATGTCGTTGAAAATGATGCAAGCACGATCCGGGTAAAGTTGCGCATTGCGGCAGATATAATCGTAGATGGTATAGTCGTGTGCTCTCATGTTCTCACCTCCTGAAATTTTGCATTCTAGGCTTACCCCGAGATATAGGGAAGGGGCCAGATCTTAAAGTAATCCCTTATTCTGATCCATACTCCCACAAGGCCCTCCGGTTCCAGGATGATGAACAGGATGATCAGCCCGCCGAAGACAAACTCCTTCAGGGGTCCGAGGTGCATGGTGAAATTGGGATCATAAACATTGGCAATATAGCTGACAAATAGATCCAACAAAACAGGTACCAGGGTAATAAAAATAACACCGAAGACCGTACCCACCAGTCTTCCCAGACCACCGACCAATACCATCGCTAAAAATATGACCGAATGCAGAAAGGTATAGTCTTCGGGGATGGCGGTCCTAAGCAGTCCGGCAAAAAGCGCCCCGGCGACACCGGCATAAAAGGCACTGATGGAGAAGGCGATGAGCTTGAACCGGAAGATCGGTATTCCGATGATTTCAGCCGAAACGTCATTGTCGCGCACGGCAATGAAGGCCCGACCGATCTTGGAACGGGCAATATTCTTGGCCCCCCACATTAAAAATACCGTCAGGATAAAAAGCAATAGGAAGTAGGCCTGGTTTTTTTCAAGTGAGATCCCCAATACCTGCGGAGTTGGCAGTTCAATCCCTCTTATGCCGCGCGTGACGCTATCCCAATGAATGATGACGTAATCAACTACGAACTGGAAGGCCAGGGTGGCCACCATCAGATAGAACCCCTTGATACGCAGGGAGGGGATTCCAACGATAATTCCCAAGAAAGCAGCACCGAGACCGGCTAGGAGTATTGAAAGAATAAAAGGGCATCCCCATGCGGTCACCAACAGGGCGGAGGTGTAGGCCCCCACTCCCATAAAAGCGGCATGCCCGAGGGACAGAAGACCTGTAAAACCGATCAGGAGCTGAAGGCCTATGGCGGCTATCAGATTGATCAGGATCAGATTCATGATGAAATAGTGGTATTCATTGGCACCCAGACCCACGAGTGATCCTAAAAAGATGAGGCCGATAAGGGCGAGCAGAACGCAGAACCAGGCCCGCATGAAACGCGTACGAAAGATTCGTTCGTCTTCGCGATAGCTGAAGACCGCGGTAGCAGAAAAGTAGTCATTGTAGATTTCGGATAGCGCTCTCAAGCATACACCTCTTCAATCGCAAGCGTTCCTTTAAAGGTCGAGATACGTCCGTCTTCATAGCGGATCTCAATATTCAGATCATGCTGCTTTCTGGATAGATAAAGATCTGCGATCAGGGTTTGGTATCTCTCGTTGACAAACTGACGCCGCACCTTTCTGGTCCGGGTCAATTCGCCGTCATCGGGATGAAGTTGCTTCAGCAGAATGGCAAACTTTTTTATGCGAATATTCTCCGGGAAGCGTTCATTGATCTTGCGTATCTCCTCTTGCACCAGCGCGTATACCTCACGTCTCTGGGATAGATCCTGGAAGGTGGTAAAAGAGATACCTCTCTTTTTGGCCCAGTTGCCGACATTCTCGAGATCGATGCTTACAATGGCCGCGACATAAGCGCGATCCCCTCCGCAGACCATGGCTTCATTGATGTAGGCGCTGAATTTCAGCCGGGTCTCTATGTCTTGAGGGGCAAACCGGGTCCCGTCATCAAGATTCATGATGTCTTTGGCGCGATCGAAGACGTACAGGTGTCCGTCCTGACCGAAATACCCGGCATCTCCCGTTCGAAGGAAACCATCCGCGGTATAGCACTCCAGGGTGGCTTTTTCTTTTTTAAAATACCCCAGGTGGGTGTTTTTTCCTCGTACGAGAATCTCGCCATCCCCAGAGAGCCTGACCTCCACACCGGGAATCGGTAGACCCACGGTCTCGGGTCTTACGTCGTCGCCACGGTGGGTGGTGACGATTCCGCTGCATTCGGATTGGCCGAAAACCTGACGCAGATCGAGACCCAGGGCCTTGAAATACTTAAAGACCTCCGGTGAAATGGCTCCGCCCCCGGTTATCGCCACCTTCACCCGTCCCAGGCCGACTTTGTTCTTGAGTGGCCGCAGAACCAGGAAGTTGAGAATACGGTACAACAATCGATTCCATGGCCCGGGAAATTCACCGGACAGCTCGGCTTCGGTGACTTTCAGGGCACTGCGAATGGCCAGATTGTAAAAATAGCGCTTGACAAAATCGGCGTTGTCCATAGCGGCCTGGATGGTGGATATAAGAAATTCCCATACCACCGGGGTCCCGCCGAAATGAAACGGTTGCAATTCCAGGAGATCTTTGCGGAGGGTCTCGGTTTCTTCCGGGAAATTATAATGGGCGCCAACCTTCAGAAACCGGACGACGTTAAACATCTGCTCACCAATCCAGGACAGGGGAGCTGCAGAGAGAATTTCATCCCCCTTTTCCATCTTCACTACCTGGCCGAAGCTCTCACAGGCAAAGATGAGATTCTCGTGACTGAGCATGGACAGTTTTGGTAGACCGGTGGTCCCGGATGTGGTCAGCATCATGGCCGGCAGACAAGGATCGATTTTCCGGGCTTTTTTCGACAGATAGTCCTTTTGACTATGCTCTTCTGCGGCCCCTAATGCCAATACGTTTTCAAAGCGCTCCAGAAAAGGGTGTCCCGCATAGTAGTGGCTCATGCCCCGTGAGTCCCATACGATCACTTTCTCGATGTTAACCTTGATTTTGTCCCAGATGACGAGGATTTTATCTACCTGTTCCTGGTCGCGCACCACCAAAAACCTGGCCTCCGAATAGGAGATCATGTATTCCATCTCCTCGGCCAGGCTGTCCGGGTAGGCGCCGGTGGGCAGTCCATCGGCGGCCATGCACCCCAGCTCGGCGATCACCCATTCCGGTTTGTTGTCTCCGATGATAGCCAGGCTGTTACCTTTTTCAAATCCCAAGGCGCGTAATCCCAAAGCAAAGTGTTGAACCTTTTGCTGTAATTCGCGCCATGTCATTGGGCTCCACACACCGTAGCGCTTTTCCCGCATGGCTACATCATTGGGCATCTCGATCCCATTTTTTACGACCAGACCGATCAGGGTATTTTCAAGCATGGGATAGCCTTTTGTGGAGCTGGGTATTGGTGTTTACCTGAAATTGGCTTAAATTTTGTACATCTCCATATAGTGACATATAAAAATACGAAACTCGAATATCGAAATACGAAACAAATATCAAATTCTAATGTTCAAATGCTTGAAACGGGGGAAAACAAAAGTAAAAAGCCTGAAAATTATAACGTGTCAAACTACTTAGTAGCGTTCACCTCCCTTCTGCCTCCCTAAATAAGCTTCGATGACCTGGGGATCCTTTTGGACTTCTGCAGGAGATCCTTCTGCGATTTTGGTTCCGAAATTCAGGACACAAACGCGCTTGGAAAGGTCCATAACTGCGGCCAGATCGTGCTCGATCCAGATAATGGTCACTCCCAGATCGCGTTCGACATCCATAATATAGCTGGCGATGTCCTCTTTCTCCTCAACGGCCATGCCGGACATTATTTCATCCAGTAGGAGCAATTTGGGTCTCATGGCCAGAGCGCGGGCCATATCGACCCTTTTGCGCACGCCGAGAGGGAGGATTCCCACCGGTGAATAACGAAAGCTTGACAGGCCCATAAAATCGATGATCTCCTCCTCAATCTCTTCGCGATGCTTGATTTCATCGCGAACGATGTTGGGAAGTCGCAAAAAGCTTCCCACAATGGAGAACTTCATGAGAAAATGGCGGCCCAGCTTAATATTGTCCAGCACGGTCATGCCATGGAAAAGCTCGACCTTTTGAAAGGTTCTGGCAATTCCCAGCGCGGCGACGGCGTGGGGTTTGAGGTCATTTAATGGCTTGCCATCGAATGTGATGTCGCCGCGCTTGGGCCGGTAGTGCATATTAATGCAGTTAAGCAGGCTGGTCTTGCCGGCACCATTGGGTCCTATGATGGAGAAAATATCGCCCCGCTGCACGGATAGATTAATCCCATTGAGTACATTGACGCCCCCGAAAGAAAGATGCAAATCTTCAATTTCCACAAGGATGTCTGTTTTTACTGCTGTCATAGCCATCGTTTGCGCCTTTTGTACCGCTTGGCGTCCTTATAGCTTCTGCGTTCTTTTTCCCCGGATCCCAGGTAGAACTCACGCACATCTTCATTTTCCAAAAGCTCTTGCGCCATTCCGTCAAGAACAATACGGCCGGTCTCAACAACATAACCGCGGGTGCCGATGTTAAGGGCGGCATGGGCGTTCTGCTCCACGAGTACGATGGTGATTCCAGATTCGTTGAGTCGTTTGATGATATCGAAAAGCTCCTCGGTGATCAGGGGAGCCAGTCCCAGGGAAGGTTCATCTAGCAGCAGTATTTTCGGTTTGGTCATTAAGGCCATGCTGATTGCCAGCATTTGCTGTTCACCGCCTGAGGCATAGCCGGCTTTTTTGTGCCGCATGGTGTGCAGCACGGGGAAAAACTCAAAGACCTTTTCCATATCGGTTTTTACCCGTTTGTCCCAGCGGGAGAAAGCCGCAGCTCTTAAATTTTCTTCGATCGTAAGGTACCAGAACACCGGTCGATCTTCCATTACATAAGTAACGCCATAACGCTTCATGATATCGGTGGCATCGAGACCCTTAATGGAAGTGTCTGCCATCTTGATGTCGCCTTCAATGATATCCCCGTCATAAAAATCGATCATACCGGAAACCGCGCGCAACAGCGTGGTCTTCCCGGCACCGTTGGTCCCGATGATAATTAAAATTTCTCCCTGCTTAACTTCCAGGGAAACCCCATTCAAAACGGAGATAACGTCGTGATACACAACCCGCAGATTTTCAATGGTCAGCATGTCTATACCCTTTCAATCCGAACGGTCCCGAAAAGGCCGTAAGGCCGGATAAAAAGTACAATCAGCAGCAGTAAATAGGGCGCTACTTCTTTAAAGCCGACCAGCCCTAAAGGTTCTATATAACTGCCCGCAACGGCCTCGCACATACCAACCAGAATTCCGCCGACCAAGGCCCCGCCAATGCTGTCCATCCCGCCGATGAGCACCACGGGGATGGCCCGCAGGCCCACGAATCCCATACCGGCTGATAGGGCACCAAAATTAGAGATCATGATGCCGGCAACGGCAATGCACAGTGCGCTGATTCCCCAGACCATCAACAGGACAAAGCGGGCGTTGATGCCAAAAGCCATGGCCTTGGCCTGGTCTTCCGAGGTCGCCCGAATGGCCAGGCCCCAGCGTGTGCGAAAAAGAAAGACAATCACCAGTGCAAAAGTCAGCAAGGACAGAATACCGGCCCAGATCGGATCCGATAAAAATAGAAATTCTCCCATTTCAAGGGTGATATCCGGCAGGTCGAGAAAGAATGAATAGGAGTGAGATCCCCAGATCAACTGGATGCAGGCCCTCAAGAAAAAGCCCAAACCCAGGGTTACGATCGTCATGGCGATGGGTGAGCGTCCCAGCAGGGGTTTGATGGTAAATCTTTCCACCACGGCCCCCACGACCCCTGCAGCCATTAATCCCAAGGGAAGGGCAACCACGAAGCGAAGTACAGGGCTGGCAATCAGAGAGGGTAGTTTGAGGCCGACAAAAAATATAAAAAAGACCAGCGTGCCGGCTGCAAAACCCAAGGGAATCGCAATTCGCAGGTGAAGATGCCTGTCGGTTACCAAAGTAAAAGAGAAAAATAAAAATATCAGCAGCCCCAAAGGCAAGGCTTTATGCCAAGGCAGGGTGTCATTGAAAAACAGGACATAAAAAAGAAAGGAGCCGATGATGAGAAACTCGCCGATGGCAAAATTGAACGCCTCTGATGCTTTGAAGATGATGACAATGCAAAGGCCCAGCAGGGCATAGACAAGCCCCACCAGCACGCCGGAGCCCAGGGTTTGAAGAAGATCGATCATGGTGACCTTTACCTCGACTATTTTAACGCCTCGGAATTTCTATAATATATTGAAATCAATATGCTTTTTACGGCCATCATTCCAATTGCGGAGCAAAGCGGAGCTAAGTTCAACCGAAATTTGAACATTAGAATTTCGATACTTGTCCGCCTTTACCACTGAATTTCGTCCGTGTTGATCCAGTCGCTGATGGGGACCACCGCTCCGGTGGGCACCATTTTGTCTCCCATTTTGACCATTTTTACATGGGCTTTGAAAATCTGCAGCATGGGAATCGTATGGGATTTATAAGAAAATGTTTTGCCGTCAAACATGCCTTTGAAGTCCCAAACCATGTTGTCGAGGGCCTTTTTGACCCCTTCGCGGGTGAGTTCGTATTTGTTATCCGCCTCCGTAAGTATCTTCTGAATCATGAGGGCATAGGTCAGTCCGTCGGTGTAGAGGAACATATCTTTGATTCCGCCCGCTTTGAGGCCTTTTTCATATTCTTCCGGCCGGTACTTTTTGGCAAAATCATGGGCAAGCTTCACCATGGTGTTGTCCATGGGCGTTTCGGCGCGGGGCACTGCATCCAAAAAGGGCCGGGTGGCCACCCCGACATATCCGTCATAAGCTTCTTGAGCAACCAGGATCGGGAACCTGCCGGTCGTGTAATGGGTTCCCATCAGTTGGACGCCCTTGAGGATTTTTTTGGCGGTTTTAAAGAAGATGGCTGTGTGGCTGGTGGCACCGGAATAGCCGTGGTAGACGACATACTGAGCCTTGGCTTTGCGCAGCCGCATGCATTCGTTGGTGGCATCGGTGGCAGTATAGGGATATTCAATCTCGGCCACCACCTCAAAACCCAACTTCTTGGCGTAAGCGATGCCTACGGGCATGCCGTCCCTGCCCCAGGCCGTGGGGCTGTAGACAAAGCCGACGCGCGGTTTGCCCTCGGCTTTGTGATTTTCATTGATCCACTTCAGGAGGACCCTTATCTGGTTGCCATAAGTCCCCCCTAAAGAATAGTAGTAGGGGTACTTGGAAGGGCCGCCTTCTTCACCGAAGATCTCCGTCGAGTAAGAGCCGTCGAGCCAGGGAATTTTCTCTTCTACATTTACCTTTTCAATCAGCGGCTTGAGCCCGCCGGTGATGTAGCCGGTCGCCATCAACAGTTCGTCTTTGCTGTGTTCAGCGGCGTATTTATTGAAATTGGCCACCTCCACCGTGGGATTGTAACGGAAATCTTCCAGGTACCAGGTGATCTTTTTGCCGTTGACACCGCCGCCTTCCCCATTAATCCAGGTCATGCCGTCGATATATCCCCAGCCGAATTCCGGCAGCGATCCCACCGGGCCACTCATGGGAAATTGGGAAAGAACTTTGATTTCCTTGGCCGAAACAGAACCATGGGTGAAAAAGACCAGAGCCAGAATGAATGCTGTGACGAAAAATCTTCTCTTTTTCATGGTTGCGCCTCCTTTTTGGGTATCAAAGGGCGAGTCACCAATTGGGGGGCTTTGGGCTCGCCGTTAAGCCGGCTTTTTTACCCTGCCATAAGGGAAGAGGCCGGCCATAATCTTCCCTCTCTGCAACGCAAGTTGGGAAAAGCGCACCCCGCGAACTTTTTTTAAATTTGATCGCAACTTGGCGTCTTTGACCTCCTCTAAATGGCATTATGGGAATTTAATTGATAAGAACTCTCTTTTTGAGAGCTGAATAAGCGAAAATAGTGAATTGTTTGCCGAATTCGGATGCAGCTCAACATATGGAATCGTAGAATGAGCGGAAAGTATTAGTATTCAATTACCGAAGGTGGATTTGGTTGTCAAGGAAGATCTTATGCGCTGGTGGTGACATCTTTAATCAAACTGCACCCGACAAATGCGAATGCGCTCTATTACTGTGCCCAGCCGCATGGATAGGTGCGGCCGGGCGGTGTTAATTTGGAAAACACGGATCAGGCTTCGCGGGAATCGAGACCCAGCGCCTTGCGCTTCTTTTCAATGTGGCCGATGAGTATGCGGGATGCTTTTTGCGGATCGGCCTCAACGGCAAAGGTTGCACCGACCACATCCTCCAGCCCTGCGGTTAATAGTTTGACCACATTCATACTGCCGGTAACCGGTGGCATGGGGCCGAGGTGGGTGAAGACCCCGGAAGCAACAAAATAACAGCCGATGGTGGCTGCTTTTTCCGAATACCATTCCGGCGCCGACCCGGCCACGGGCAGATCGCTGATATCACAGCCCAGAGTGTTGGCCAGGGCCGCCACCAGGACCAGGATGCGCACGTTGTCCACGCAACTGCCCACGTGGAGAACGGGGGGGATGCCCAGGGCGCCGCAAACTTCCTTGAGACCCGGGCCGGCCTGCTCCAATGCGTCGAGGGTTTTAAAGCCCGCTTTGGCATGGGCCACCGATACACAGCCGGTATCCAGGACCAGGATGTCATTGGCGATCAATTGGCTGGTCAAATGCGTATGGCCGTAGTCGTGCTTGATTTTGGGGTTGTTGCAGCCGACAACGCCGACTGCTCCCCGGATTTTGCCGGCTTTAATGGCCTCGATCAGCGGATCGGGTGTGCCCCCAAGCGCATTGATGACCGCCTCCACTGAAAGACCGCTGACGACCTCCTGGGGTTGGATGGCGGGGATCGCAACCCTGTTTTTATTACGTCGCGAATAGTTATCAACCGCCGCTTTGACCAGTTCTTGCGCTTTTTCATAAGCGTTTTCCGGTGAGAATTCGTGATGCTCCATGCCCGGAAATTTGGCTTTTTCCGATGTGGAGATCATTTTGGTGTGATAGCAAGCGGCCGTTTGGCCGATGGACGGCATGATACACTGGTAATCGACGATCATCATCTCGACCGCACCGGTGACGAGCACCAGTTCGGTCATCAGATGATTGCCGGCCATGGGAAGACCGTGACGCATCATCAGTTCGTTGCCCGTGCAGCAGACCCCGACCAGATTGATGCCGCTAGCGCCCTTTTCTTCGGCCAGTTTCAACAATTTCGGCGCATTGCAGGCGGCGACAACGGTCTCGGATACGACGGGGTTATGGCCGTGGACGACAATATTTACTTTGTCCTCCTGCAGTACTCCGATATTGGCCGTGCTTTTGTTCGGCTGGGGAATACCGAAGAGAATATCCGATACTTCGGTGGCGATCATCGATCCACCCCATCCATCTGACAGGGCATTTCGCATAGCATGCAGCAGAATGCTTACCCAGTCATTGTCTACCCCCATGTGGGTGCGATGCATCGCTTCCGAGGTTTCCCGATCGATGCCCCGGGGAATGATACCGGCTTTTTCCCAGACGGCTCTGCGTTTTTCAGGCGCCCGCGCCAGCAGTGTAACAGACGATTTGCGGGTACCATAATCTTCCTGCATGGCATCGGCCAGTTCGCCGGCCAGGGTCAGGTCGTCCTTGCCGTCCACCGCCAAACCGTATTCGGTGGCCACGCTGCGCAGTTTCCCCGGTTCCTTGATGGAATATCCGGGAGCCCTACCTTCGGCGACTTTGAGCAGCACCTCCACCAGGTCGCGGCCGTGATCGGAATGGCTGGCCGCACCGGCGGCGATCATGCGGGCCAGGTTGCGAGCGACGATAATGTCGGCATCCGCTCCACATACCCCCTGCTGGGGTCCTTCACCGAAGGGATCCACCCGGCAGGGGCCCATGATGCAGTTGCGGCAGCTTAGCCCCGTTTCACAGTATCCACAGTGGGGCTGCTGGGCCTTGTGGCGGTCCCACACCGTTTCAACCTGATCGTTTTCGGCTTTTTTCAATAGCGCCCGGCCGTCTTCGGTAACCGTATAATTTTCATATATTGCGTCCATAATTCCTCCTTTGGAATTCAGTGGTCATAAGTGGCCAGTTGAGCCTTTTTGGCGGCGGCCAACAAAGCGAGACCTGCCGGAACATGACTTTCTTCCATGGCCGCGGCCGATACGCTGCGGGCAATCTCATCGGTTTTTTTCTTCATGGCAGCGGCCATTTCTTCATACGTCAGGGCGCCTGATTTACATACCTCTACACAGGCCGGTATCAAGCCTTTGGCCCTGCGCTCATCACAGTTGTCACACTTGGCTGCAATCGTTTTCCCCGGCGGGGCGACCCAATCCTCATGAAAGCGGATGACCCCGTAGGGACAGGCCATGGCACAGGAGGCGCAGTTAATACAGGTGTCGGGGTTAATCAGCACCGTCGCTGTTTCCGTATCGCGGAATATGGCGCCGGACAGGCAGGCCGGCATACAGGGCGCCGGGTTGCAGTGTCTGCAGCGGTTGGGGAAACCTTCTCCATACAGACCCACCCCCACATGCACCCTCGGTTTGGGCAGGGGGGCTTCCATTATGGCTGTATGCATTTGTTTGGTTTGCGAATGCGCGACGGCACAGGCGGCCATGCACTGCATACAGCCCACACATCTTTCCGGGTGAACCACAACTTGTTTCATAGGACCTCCTTTTAAATCATCAGTTGTTTAACGTTAAAGGATGGCTGCGACAGAACGCTGTTCGGGACATTGAGCGGGATTTCATTCTGAATCAGACCCATAAAAATACCACCCTGCTCAATGGCGTTTATCAAAACTGCTCCGGTCAGAATGTTTTTACGAAAAACCAGCTTGCGATACGTCCTGCGGCGCGGTTCGCCGGCACAGATGACTTCGTATTCGGGAGTTTCGGGCGGATTCACCAGCCCCATGGTCATCACGTCCAGGTTCAGAATCCTCAAGACATTGCGGCTCAGGCTGCCTTTGTAGCTGACTTGACGGCCTGCCATGTTGATTCCGGCAATACGGCCCTGGGTGGCGGCTTCCGGCCAGATGGCATTGACCCATCGTGTTTTGCGCGAAATATCGACGCACTCGGCGACGTCACCGGCAGCAAATATGCCGGCGGTGCTCGTCTCCATCTGTTCGTTCACCAGAATACCCAGATCAATATCGATTTTATCTCGCGGCACAAAGGACAAAGCGGGCAGAACACCTTTGCCCACCACTACCAGGTCACAGGACGTGCGGGTCCCATCCGACAAATGCGCGCCGGTCACGGATGCGTTTCCGTCAAATGCCTCGACACTGATGCCCACC
>JBAVYC010000133.1:0-1858 GCA_049698595.1 Desulfobacterales bacterium
GCTGATACTTACCAATAATTTCGATTAACAGCTTGTTTAGAAATCATTTGGGGAGGGCCACAGCATGTTCGCAACTCAAAGCGGGGATATTCAATATCAGCAGGGACCGTGGGATTACTTCAGTGAGAACCCAGATGTTTCAAACATAAATCAAAAGGATAATTTTTTCGATTTTCCTTTTGTTCATACCACAGGGGAGTTCAGCTGGGCCGAGCAGGTATACCAGGCAGGTGACACTGTGGCTCTGGTCGCCGTCTACAGAAATTTACCGCATCATCTGCAATATGATGTGGATCAGCTGATCATGGAAGAGTATCGCAAAAAGCTATTTCGGGTTCCCCTGTTCGAAGCCTCATTGCTTCTATTGTCGAGCGGATGCTTGCCGGGTTTTCGCTCTTTGCGCGGCCGATTGAAAAAGTTGTATTCCGATAGCAGCATTGATCTCCAGCAGCAAAAGGCCTTGGATTTTATTTCATGCAGAAACCCGGAGGATCTCGTCGTTTTGGTGATGCGGTCCGGCCGATTGATCGGGACGATGACGTTATTTCCTTTCAACAGAAAACAGGATATACCGAGTTTGTCCTATCTTAAAATGAAGCCCTTTTTTGATCAATTACCCGATGTACCCGCGATGGAAGTGGGCAGGCTGGCTAAAGTGACATGCAATGGTAATCACGACCATTGTCAAGGCAATGATATGATAAATACCATGGCAATGGCTGCCGCATTTATCGTCACGAAAAATTTTATCCTGCAAAATGGATTACTCCCCGCTGCCGACTCCTACATATGTGGCGACACTTACGGCTCCTTTATTTCGAGTTTGAAACGCTTTTTCCCATTGAATACCGCAAATTCAACCATTAATCCGAATATGCTTGAAGATGAAAGCAAAGCCCAAGGTATGGGAATGTATTTCATTCAACGTCAGGTCCTGGGATCTTTCAGGAGTGCCGATGATCTGATGTCAGCCATTGAGACTATTGAGAATTCTGCCCCCGACATCGCCCATCGAATCAGGAAACTTTTGGAGTCGGATTTAAAGACGAATGGCGTCAAAACGATTGAAAAATTTGACCCTGGGAAATTTAGGGTGCATTTCTTTAATTTTCCCTGCTATCATCCAAAGACCGTCGAGGGTTTCAAAAGGCTTGAAAAGGTGATCCAACGGCTGACAACCGGGGGCACGGGCAGGCGGCATTTAAATAATTAGGTTTAACAGATCGGGAGCTAACGACTCTCAAGCGCGCTCTTTTGCAGCCATCAAAACGTCGTGCAGGACCCAGCTGAGTTTTTCAATTCTATATGGCTTGGTAGCAACCCCGCGAAATCCATACTTCTCGAATTCTGACATGATCGGATCATTGGAATATCCGCTGGAGACAATGGCGGTTGCCTGCGGATCAATGCTCAACAGCTGTCGGATTGCCTCCTTGCCGCCCATGCCACCGGGGATGGTCAGGTCCATGATGACCGCATCAAACGGCCGACCCATTCGAGCGGCTTCCTGGTAAAGCGTAATCGTTTCAGCACCGTCGGCAGCACAGCGGACTTCATAACCCAATTCCATCAAAATCTTTTCAGTGACATTTCTAATGGCCTCATCATCATCCATCACGAGGATTATTCCTTTACCCTTCTTGAGCCGGGCGGCTCGATCTTCGCTTTCGACCAGCTCTTCATGGCTTGCCGGCATGTGAATATGAAACGTCGTCCCCTTACCCATTTCAGAGTCCACCTCGATATGGCCGTCGTGTGCTTGAATGGTGGTATAGGTCATCGTTAAACCGAGACCACTGCCCTGGTGCTTGGTGGTAAAATAGGGGTCAAAAACTTTGGCTAAATGTTCCCGTGGGAT
>JBAVYC010000134.1:0-2641 GCA_049698595.1 Desulfobacterales bacterium
AAGAATCGAGCAACGAGGATCCAGTGTCAAGCATCCATCAACCTGCGACCCGCAACACACAACACGCAAAACACAACCCAACTACCCCTGCTCCCCCCCGTACAGCTCCTTCACCTTGGCCCTATCCGCGGAACCATCTTTTCGCTGCGGAAGCTCGGATACAAATTCGACATACTGGGGTTTCTTAAAGCTGGCAATGCGGGTCCCGACAAATTTAATCAACTCCCGGGGATCCAGAGTTTGTCCGGTTTTCAGCTGGCAAACCGCTTTGATGCCCTCTTTCCACTTCGGGTCGGGCACACCGAAAACCACGGTTTTCTCAATACCGGGGTGCTCAAGAATCGCTTTTTCAACCTCGGCCGGGTAAACGTTCTCTCCACCGGGTTTGATCAGTTCTTTTTCGGCCTTGCGACCCTCATACCAGAGAAAACCATCCTCATCGAAGCGGCCCAGATCCCCGGTATGCTGCCACCCACCACGAAAAGCTGAAGCGGTATCTTCGGCAAGGTTCCAATACCCCTTAAAAACTATGGGGCCTTTGACGACAATTTCGCCGATCTCTCCCGCCGGTAGCGGATTGTCGTTGTCATCCACCAGGCGCACGTTTGACAGCAGAACGGTCTGGCCGGCCGAACCGGGCCGGTCGGAATAGCGACCCATGGTGGCGACAGCCGAGGTTTCTGTTTGACCATACATGCAGATAAATGTTCCGCCGGTCAGTTTCTGGTAGCTCTCAATGACTGTGGGTGACTCCAACCCGGCCACATGCTGCAGCGTTTGGATGTTTTTGCCGGATTTTTTATGCTCTTCGAGAATGGAGCCCAGTATCGGTGCAAAATCAAACATGACCGAAACATTTTTCTCCTCGATGAGATTTAACGCCTGGGCGGCATCAAATTTGCTCATGTTAACGTTCAAGACCCCGGCATGAAAGCTACCGGTCGCCATAAAAAGTCCGCCAACGTGAAAAAGCGGCAAAATATTGAGATGCACATCATCTGCCGATAATTTCATTTGAAGGCTAATATGTGTGTTCGCGCTGATAAGATTTCCATGGCTCAACAAGGCGCCCCGGGGTCTGCCGGCCACGGCTGCCGTATGAATGATGACCAGGCCGTCATCGGCGGAGACATCCGCCGGTTGGAAACATCCATCATTTTTCAGCAGCATATCAAAGCCGGAAAAACCACCTCCCGGCGGCTTCAAACCGAAAAAATCCTTTACGCCGGGCAGCCTATCTTTAACCTTCTCAATCATCTCCTGGTATTCAGGATCAACAAAGAGCATCACAGGTTCACAGTCGTTGAGGTTGAAGAGCGCTTCTTCAACCGAAAGCCGCCAGTTGATGGGCAGCACGATGGCCCCAAGCGCGCCGGCCGCGCCGTAGAGACAGAAAAATTCCAGGCTGTTCTTGCCGAATGCCCCGATCCGATCGCCTTTTTTGATGCCGGCGGCTTGCAGGCCGCAGGCCAGCCGGTCCACTTTATTTTTGTACTCGGCGAAGGTTAACGTGCGTTGATCATCAACTTCAAACCATGCCGGCCTGTTTTGAAAACAAACCGCATTGCGCTCAATGAGATCATAAAAACCAAAGTCGTAGAGTCCCATAATTAAGTCATCCCATTTATCTATTGAGTCGATTCCAAATACTATTTCAATTTTGCCGTTAATAAACTCCTGGCCCGATTAAATAGGTTTCGGGTTTCAGGTGTCAGATTAGCCGCTGGCCTGCAACGCGGCCGGTCTAATCGAAAATGAAACTTTGTAGATTCATATCAGCTAATATAGGCTGTGGGAGCGGCTTTCCAGCCGCGATTATCTCGGTCTGGCATATATGCAGAAATGAAGAAATTACCGGATTTAGCACCTCAACCCCCTGACACCCGACACCTGACACCTCAATTTTGTGAAAACATGTTGTCAGATAAAGGTGCCGACGGTCCAAAAGTTACAGATTTTTACTTAACCGACGTGACGGGGCAAGGCGCCTTTAAGATGACGTATTGGGCAGTGGAACCCAGCAGCATCTTACGGGTTTTCGATTTTTTTTCAATGCCGACAAATAGATGGTCAATCTCGTTTTCCTTGACAAATTGAACCAAATCTTCTCCGGGTGTGAGGCCGCGTACCAGCTGTTCAGTTTCGCATCGGATCCCGTCTTTTTCCAGAAACTCCTGGGCAAATTTTAGATTTTCCGTGGCCGCGCTGATTTCTTCGATTTTCTCTCCGCTGCCGCCTTCCAGCGATGTCACCACATGGACAAGCGCATCAAACGTCTTGGCATAGCTTTTTGCCTCTGATAGCGCAGCTTTGGCAACCTCGGATCCATTGTACCCCACCAGAATCTTCATCAAAATCTCCCAATTCAGATATCGTTGATTGGCTGATTAGTTGATTGGTTAAGTGGTGCAAATATATATTTATCCCATATTTGCAAAATAATTGGACACTTCATATTTTATCAATCGTAACATTCTAAAATTATGAGTGTAATTTACCTAATAAACTATTCAACCAGTAAACTATTCACCGAGGTCTGTTATTGAAGCTACATCCAGCGCTTACGACGTTTATAGGATTTGACTTCCTTGAATGATTTCCGTCCACCGCCCTGGGTGACCCCCATGTAGAATTCCTTCAC
>JBAVYC010000135.1:0-9123 GCA_049698595.1 Desulfobacterales bacterium
ATTGAATTCAACAAAGCTTTGGAAAAAGCAATCCTTATGCTAACAGAAAAATGATTGAAGAATCCGAACCATGGCATTTAGTGGATCGCATAAAGCATGTGCCATTGATGCCCGGCGTTCCAGAAGAATTATCCTATGGGATTAATTCAAAGGGACTGGAAACTTTACAATACCCAAAATATACGTTATTGGAATCTTGTACCAGTGAGCTTTCATTATGCAAAAATGCTTGAATTAGCCCAAAACAACTGAAACCATTTTTAAGCTACCCTCAAAATAGCCCCTCTTTAAAATGCCCGTTCTCTTCAGGTGTACAATACACATCCACAATTTACCTGCTTTTGGATTTCATAAGGAAAGGCGAAAGTTTAGTTTTTGTCTCTGATTGTAGGTAGCGTAATCTAACAAAACCAATTAAGTTTTCCACCACTATATGTTGTGGTGTCCGAATTTTCAGAGTACTTAAAAATGATTGTATATTTTGTTACAAAGTCTTTTGCCGGAGGGATCGCCGAGAATGATGTAATCACCAATATTTCGGTAGAGTTCGAATTATGAAGGCTATATTCGACAGTCTGAATTGGTCATACCAGATATGAATAGCATCAATTTAAAATTATAAATGGTAGGAAAGAAAATCTCCTACTCACTATTATCCATTCAATACATTGAAAACACTTTGGTTCTTTTTAAATATCTCCCTAAACTGGCCATACAGCTTATCATAAACGGCAAAGTTGGCCTCAATGGGCTTGAAGGTTTTTCTGATCCTGGCACGCTCTGGGATATCTTCCAATTTCAGATGCCCCAATCTGACAAATCCGATGAGGCCGGCCCCTTTGCAGGTAACCTGCACCGGGTCCGCCATCTGATGAATGGGAATTTTCAAAATATCTGCATAGGACTGGGCCCAGACATCGGACAAGGCCCCACCGCCTGCAAAGCGAAGGCTCTCAAATTTCTTTCCGATGAATTTTTCAACCGATCCCAATGCGGCCCGGCTGTTGAAGGCCACACCTTCCATGACAGACCGGGTGAGATGACAACGGTTCGTCTCCAGTGAAAGGTTTAAAAATCCCCCCCGGGCATTTCGGTTTTCGGACGGGGCATAGGATCCAGTCAACCATGGCAAGAAGATGACGCCGTCGGCACCCGGTGGCACTTCCGCTGCCATTTCATTCAAGCGTTCATATGCATCTTCTGGCATATCAGCAACACTTAATGCATCATCATGACAGACAACGTTTTTCAGGTGGAATTCCAAACATTTACCACCCAGACCCTGCTCGCACAACAGCATATACTTACCAGGCAGGCAGCTGGGAATGGATGCGATGGATTTTACAATATCGGTTTTCTTGGAATCGATGTAACCATTGAGACTCAGGGTGGTGCTGACCAGCAGCAGTCCCTGCAGCAAATCCACAATTCCAGCGCCGGGGATAGCAGCCTGGTTATCAAACATCCCGCAGATGACCTGGGTTTCCGCCGAAAGGCCGAGTTCCTCGGAAACAGCAGGTGTGATATTGCCTACGATGCCATCGCTGGGGAGCAGTTCAGGCAGTTTCTCACGATCGATACCGGACATCTTGAGCAGGGGGTCGCAATACTCCCTGTCTCCCCAATTGCGATTTGATGTCAGCATCATGGTAAGGGCGGTATGCTGGGATGCGGTTATCCGCCCGGTCAGGCGTGATGTGAGATAGTCGACGGGCTCCAGAAACTTGTGGGTTTTG
Source organism: Desulfobacterales bacterium (assembly GCA_049698595.1). GTDB lineage: Bacteria > Desulfobacterota > Desulfobacteria > Desulfobacterales > JAFDCJ01 > JAFDCJ01. Next base: position 1,737 of record JBAVYC010000135.1, read on the forward strand.
TTGTAGATTTCAGGGAGGTCATGCTTGACAAAGAGCATATGTGCCAAGGCGTCAGCACCAACATTGGTGGGGGCAACCCCGGTGTAGCGGATGAACTTTATCAGCTTGCGGATGCTCATGCCCTGCACTGCTGGAAAGCCCTTCATCATTTCCCGGTTGTACTTTCCACCGCGAGTATCACGCCAGGAGATACAGTTCATCAGCGGTTCGACATGCTCATTGACCGGGATCGTCAGAAAATACTGGGAATCGCAGCAGATGCCCATAATCTGCTCTGCTTGAGCGCCGGAGTCGGCGATAACCCGTTTCGACGTTTCCAGGCAGAGTTTCCACCACGTCTCAGCATCCTGCTCCGCACCACCGTCCGGTAATACAATAGTATCGTACGGTTCGTAACAATAGGCAGCGACATCACCACTGTCTGAAATAATAGCGGTTTTAAGACCGCTGCTGCCCAGGTCCAAAGACAGCACATATTTTTGTAAATGCAATTCGCCCATGGTTTCTCCTGGAATGTGCCAGGTTAATCATCCGGTTGTTCCAGGCAATCGTCTTGGTATTCGATCATGATATCCCTGATCATCTCCATGTCGTTGTGCTCGATCATGGATTTGGATCCCTGTCCACCGTACAGAGCACCGCTCTTGGCGATGCTGCGGGCCGGTTTTTTAGCGTAGGCAATCGCCTCTGCCAGGTCCCGGTCGAACTCCTCGGCAAGACCGGGCTGCGTCTGGGGACCGGTGACGCACATATGGATGGCGCTGGGGTATTGCTGGCCATTGAATCGCCAACCGCGGTCTTTCATGAAATCGTTGAGGTGGTAAATATCAAACGCGTCCGATGTGAAAGAGAAGCAGAACGTCGGGCTTCCCATCAATCTCAGCTCTGGATGTCGGGTCACGGATTTCTGCATAGTAAACGCAGTCTCAAAAATTTTGCGGGCCCGCTCCAGATATCCCTCCTTACCCAGTGTCACCATGACAGCCCAAGTGGCTGCTATGATTCCGCCCGAACGGCTGCCGCCGATACCGGGAGAGACATACGTTCCGCCGACCCATTCCGGATTGGTGGTGTACTGATATTTGCGGAAGTTCTTATCCCGGTATACCACAACAGATGTGCCCTTGGGGCCGTATGCATATTTATGCGTGTCAGCGGAAATTGATGTGACACCGGGAATGCGGAAATCAAAAGGCGGGATGTCATATCCCAGCTGTTCCCCCCACGGCAGGATGAACCCGCCCAGGCAGCCGTCAACGTGAAGCCCTATGTCGTGCTTCAGCGCCAGGTCGGAAAGCTTATCAATTGGGTCAATGGTGCCATAGGGATAGTTTCCGGCCGATCCCACCAGCAGGATGGTGTTGTCATTGATATGATCTCTCACAAAATCCATATCAATCAGGGTGGTCTGCGGGTCCACGGGCGCTTCGATCAACTTGACGCCGAAATATTGCGCGCCTTTGCGAAAAGCGGTATGGGCTGTATGGGCCATGATCATTTCCGGCCTTGTAATGCCGCACTCATCCCGAAACTTGTTGCGGTGGGCCAGCACGGCGCTGATGATGCTGTCTGTGCCGCCGGTGCCGATGACACCGCAGGGCTTGTCCTGGGGATGATGATCTTTGACTGCCCGTGCATTAAGAAAATCAAGGGTCATTGCGATGATCTCGGATTCGAATTTGGTCTGGCTGGGACACAGGTCCCGCTGAAGAACGTTGACATGGGTATACAAATCAAAGGCCCGGCCGATCATCTCGAAAATCTTGGGATCGCCGCCATACATGGTACCGGAGCATTTTCCGTTCTTCCACTTGGCGTCTTCCTCCTGCGCCATTTCCTTCAACTGGCTGAAGACCAGGTCGTGATCCATCCCCTTGTCCGGCATGGATTTAATATTGCCGTAGCGCTTGACATAGGGATACTCCACAAAGGAATCAACCAGGCGGGCGGGTTCCAGCCGGTCCCAAATGGTATTGATTTCATCCTGGTCGATATCAAACACGGTTGATAATGGCGCCAGCTTTTCCTCGCGGACAAAGGTCGGATTGGAATAAGCCGTCTCGATATCCGTTTCCTGATTGAATTTCAGTTCCTGGCGCAGGGCCTCCTTTCCGATCTCAAACAGCTGGTTCGCACTGACGCTGATGCCATAACGGCCTTTGATCAGGCCCCGCAGGTAAATCAGGACACGGGTCGGATCGCTGGGCGCGGCCAGGATGCACAATCCAAGGGCGTCTGCCATGGCACAGAAAATCTGTGTCTTGAGCGAGCGGTCTACCTGTCCTTCTGTTCCCAAAGGATCTTCGTAGGAAAGCCCGGCCGTGTGATCGGCTCCCTGTGGGCTGGTGAAGTAGGTGACGCCGGTTGTCTTGGTAACCCGTGCATCGTGGGCAGGCATGGACTGGCCCTTGAAGGCCGGTATCCTGTCTACCCCCAGGTACGCGGCGGTCTCGACAACACCGTCCCCCAAGATGGCCCCGAACTCTGTGCCCTGTTCAACCTCCTCCAGCAGTTTGTACACACCATCGGCATCACCCATTTTAAGCCGACCGGCAGAAGCTGCCACCCCCAGGGCACTGCCCAGCTCGATGGAGTCGATGCCGATGTCGTCGACAATCCGGTCGAATTGGGCTACGACGTCGGGGTCGGTGATACCCAGGTTGGTCCCCATCAGGGCAATGGTTTCATATTCAAAACTGGATGTGACATGGTTGCCGTCTGCATCATTGAAAACCATCGAACAGCCGATGAGGCAGCCCGGCATGCAGGGATCCATGGCCCCCCCCCGTTCCTGTACCAGCTTCAGCAGGGCTTCGCCGTTGATGTTCTCGATTCCATCCAGAGGGTCGCTGCCGTAATTGAGCACCGGCATGGAACCGATGTCGCGAAGAGCATCGATGATACCGGGAGTGCCCACCCTGCTCATGTCCTGGGTCTGGTGATCTGTTTTCACCAGCTCGGCAAACTGTTGCTGGGTTTTGCGGAAATGGTCTTTATCTTTCAAGGCAACGCGCGGCGCCCCTTTGTCGTCAATGACGATAGCCTTCAGCCCCTTGGCCCCCATCACGGATCCCAGGCCGCCCCGGGCTGCATGCCGTGAACAGCGTCCATCCTTGTCGGTACAGGTTATGGCAGCGGATTTCCAGCGCCGTTCTCCCCCCAGCCCGATGGATACCACGGTGACTTTATCGTTGGTTTTGTCCCGGAGCCGGATTGCGGTGTCCGTGTTTTTAAGTCCCTTGAGATCATCCGCTTTCTCCAGGGAATAATTATCGGGACTGAGGTACAGGACATACATGCTGTCATCTGCCGGGCAGCCCTCGATGATAATTGAACGGATACCCAGACGATCGATTTTCTGCCCTGCCGGACCGCCCACATTGGATTCCTTAATGCCGTGGGTCAGCGGGCTTTTGGCGCCGATGGACAGCCTTCCCAGGGACGAGGCATTGGTGCCTGCCAGGGGGCCTGTGGCGATGACCAGCTTTGCGTTTGCAGATAACGGATCAACATCCGGGGAAACCTCCTTGTTGAGGGTTTTGGCGGTCAGGCATCTGCCGCCGATCAATTCCTGTCCAGCCGGGATTTTTTCCGTTGTGACCTCCAGTCGGGTCATGTTCACACGTAAACTATTCATTTTTAACTCCCGCTTCAACCATGGTGGATTCTTTCAATCGCGCTGCCAGAAAGATTTCGATGGGGATGACCGCGATCATGAACAGCAGAAAGGGCGTCATGGATCCGTCCGCCAACCTGAATGCATCCATCCCGAAAATATAAATGATACCGGAAATTTGACCGGCCAGTATCAACAAGCCCTGTGAAGTAGCTTCCGGCGCCGGGTAGCAGATTTCAGCACTGTACTGATAAATAATCGGCCCGACGCTGAGGAAGAAAAAGCCGAAGATAAAGCCGGAAACCAGCAGCAGCGCGTAACTGGTTGTGAAGGACATTCCAATCAGTGTCGGCAGTGTCAGGACCAAACTCAGGATCACGAAAATCCTACGTTTCCGTATCTTGTCGGCGATGGGCGGAACGATAATACAGCCGATAATACCGCCAATCATGATCAGGCCGCCCAGGTTTCCGGCCTGTACGATGGTAAACCCACGTGGGGCGATTATCTGCTCGATCCAGGTGGTGACGGCGTTGAACATGCCGAGGCTGAAGAAGAAGATGATCAGCAGCAATATCATATCCTTCTGTCTGAAAATATGTTTAAGCCCGTCAAACACCAGGGTCCGTTCGGTATCGATCTCGGCCGGCGGTGTTGGCGGCTTCTCCTTGACAAATATCAGGTATGCTACGGCAAAAACGAGTGCCAATACACCGTATACTTTCAGCATACCCTGGATCCCGTATTCGATCGTCAAAGAGGGCGTTACAGCCAGTCCGGCCATAATCCCGACAAAAAGAAACAAGGAGGCAATGCCTGCTGCCGTTGCCCGCTCTTCCAGGGGAAACCAGCGGGCAGCCATGGCTGTCAGGGAATTGAGGATGAACGGCTGAGCGACAGCGATCCCGATCATCGAAACCAGTACCCAGGTGAAGCTGTCCCCGCCGAAACCACGCGTCATGGCAAAAATGCCCGTCAGAACTGCTCCAAATCCGACTCCCTTGCGGATTCCAAATGTATCAATGGCCCATGAGGCCGGGATGGAAACGAATAGGTAAACGATCATAAATACCATGGACAGAAAACCAATCTGCAAGGCCGACACCTGATAAAACTCGGCTGCTTCGCTGGTGATCGGGGCAAAGGTTATCCAGAGCATCTGCATGATGCACTGCATCATTGAAAAGAAAAAAAGTACTACCCAGCGATATTTATAAACTGTAAATACCTTACCTCCCATTTTTCTGTCCTCCTGATCGTGTTACTGGCTGTGACTATTGATTTTCCGGATCCCGTTAAATATCATTGAAATGGACGCTACCGTTTTCATCTATTTTGTATTCAATAGTTTTAAGAATCCATTGAAATCGAAATCGTATTGAAGATCTTTTTTTGCAAAAAGGCTGGACATCAGCGACAGCCCTTCAAACACGGCAATCATGGTCAAACTTATCTTTCTGGCCTCTTTCTTCGAATCGACGATGTTGCTGATATCCGAAGAAAATTGATCTCTCCATTCACGATACATATCTTTGATCTTTTTCATCACGTTGGGGTTGTAGAGCGCATGCGCCCAGATTTCGATAAATATTTTTGCGTACTCTTTGTGAAATGAGAGTTCATTCAGCGTCCAGCGACATTTCTCATTAATTGAATCAAGATCAGAGGTGGGTCTTACATACGCTTCTTTTAGAAAGTCATTGTAAACGATGTCGAATTGCTTTTTAGTATAATCGATATATTCGAGAAGAATATGCTCCTTGTTTTCAAAATAATAATGCAGGGCGCCATGATTCAATCCTGCTTTCCGGGCAATATCTTTGATTGAGGTTTTGTGGAAGGGCTTTTCAAGAAGACACTGGTGAACGGCGTCCAGGATCTGTTTTCTTCTTTCATCTCTAACCGGTTTTCTACCCATAATGGGATATCCCCGCCCGAAAAAATATTGGTTGTAAAATACATATTTATTTAAGTCGGTCGACTGACATTTATATCGATAATTAAATTCACAGATCATGTCAAGAAAAAAATTGATATATGTATACGACATGACTGGATCATTTTCGACACCGTCGATGAGGCCATGGAATTTTTCAATGATTGTTGCGGTGAGTTCGTGGGCTATTATGTCTGATAGAACCATATATGTTCCCCATGATCGTTTGGAAAAATAACTTTGCCATCTGATGTCATAAGGGTTTGCCATACCACGGATTTTCGTGTGACGGACTATTCTTATGGCACTCATTTGGACCAGATCGAGGAACTCAGTCCCACCTTTCTCTGTCTTATTGGTTGCGAAGAAACACCAATTTCGGTTGCTAATGATAACCTGGACTCCTACAGTAAACATAGAGATTTGGTCGATTTTGGCCATTTATTTATTCAAAAGACTTTATGATTAAATCTACAATTCTCAAGTATTTTGAGGAACCACTATATGTTGGGGTTGTTCGAATTGAAAGAAAAGTTTACATATCGTGCTAAATCGCAACTCCTTGTTTTTTATTGGTTTGTAACGCATATCTTCAATATTCTCAGCGAAAAATAGTTGAGATTTCATAATCAAATGATTTTAAAAGTCGAATCAAGTATCCGATTGTTGGCATTCAACAATTATTATCCGAAAGTTGAGTATCCTGGACCCTATTTTCTTAAGGATACCAAGCGAATCATGAAAACCAGATACTGAGCACTACGCTTAATTGATATTATCATCAAGGATGATTGCTGTGAATCGAAGATCAATCGGTAACAAAAGACATTATGAAATTCAAAAAACCTGTTGTCGCTGCTAAATATCACAGCCTATCACAAATCTGTGATAAGAGAATATTATCATGAAACCACCAGCAGGGGAGCCACTGAGAATACCACGCTTATTGGCAGCATTTGTTATACCCGATGCAAAGAATACTTACATGATGCTGAAATATAGGAAGGTGTAACGTCCCCATCAAGATTTCTAAAAATTTATTACAAAAAAACTGATATAAGAACAGAGAAAGCATGGAAAGACAAAAGAAAATTTATGAAAACGGGAAGATTGTAGAAAAACATCCGGACAAAAGCGACTGAATATGTACATCGCCATAGGCTGGAGGTTGGCTATTGAACAAGGACGCCTCCTGGGAGGGCGGTCTGTGATAGCAGAGGTCTATCCAGCCTTGCTGAGTTTGTGATACGTCATTAAAACAATAGATTTTTTTTAGTCTTAATTTTTGATGGGCTTTGTGTCCTAGTGGCTGATCTTTTACTTCCCAACCAATTTTTTACCCAGCGCTTCAGCCTGGTCCATCAGTGACTGATTTGATTTAATCTCCCCGGGCTTTTCCGCGCTGCCATAGACCATGCCGACTAAATTTGCCCCTGCATATTTAAATGCATCCTGGAAAGTTCGCAGGGCATTTACGCATCCGGAATTGAAAGCATCCGTATCGCCATAGCTCATGGCAATGGCAATCCGTTTCTCGGCAAGGACATCTTTTTTGTAACCAAAAAGCGCAAATAAACCCCGATCCATACAAAGCTTTGTTTGGGCCGACATGGTAAACCAGTAAACAGGACTGGCGATGATCCAGCAATCGGCATCTATCAGTTTTTTATAAATCGGCTGCATCTCATCATCGATGGCACAACCGCTGCTGTCCATCCGCTGACATGCATAGCAAGCCTGACAGGGAGAGATATTCGTGGCGTGCAGATAAATTCTTTCAGCTACCGCTCCAACCAACTTGGCTCCCTTGGCGATCTGCTCCGCCAGCGCAATAC
>JBAVYC010000136.1:0-2861 GCA_049698595.1 Desulfobacterales bacterium
GGCCAAGCAGGCTAAATTTCAAGGTCAGGTTTTGTGGCGTAACCATGAAGGCGTCGGCATAGAATTGTTTAGGAAGCGCAGTGTTTGGCATGACTACATCCGATTGCACTAAAGGCTCACTCAAAAATAGGATCACGTGTCGCAGGTTCAACACAGGAGGGGGCGTTATAGCGTGTCGAATTGACCTGTTTCGACACCGAATAACTTTCGAACTCCCGATAAATGTCATCTTTGAGAATGCCTTCCAATTCTGTAATCACAAGGACCTCCTGGCTGGGTAGGGGCGACGTTGAAATTCGCGACAACCTCACAAGCTGCCCGGTCAATCGGAAAAAGGTCTTTTAGCTCTTCCAGGCTTCGGAATCCTACGAATCTGCCGCACATCATCATCACCTCTCACAAAACAGTCCGAGCCCTCGATTTAGGTCCTTATCGCAGTTCTTCTGACAACATGTTGTAAGATACTGAAGGTTTCAGCAAATCACAAATACCATTAATTGAAGATTGTCGATTGAAGATTGAATATTTAAGGTACACCTCCGGCGGGATCAATTATTAAAAAAGATCATAAAAAAGGCAGAGCGAAGCGACATCCACAAATCTTCAATCTTCAGTCTTCAATATTCAATTCTGGCTTGTCCGGGTTGGGTATCAGTCAACAATGAATGAAATACTTTGCGACGCTGCGCTTTCACCGGATGCATTCACAGCGGTGACCACAAAGTAATAGGTGCTGCCTTTTTTCAAGCCTGTAATCGTGTGCGGGTTTTTTGCATTTGATATTTTGGTCCCGCTGCTTTTGGTGACCCCTTTATTGTCACTCCAATAGATATTGTAAGAAGTTGCGTTGGCAACGTTGTCCCAGGTCAATGTCACCTTGCCGTTACCCACAGCGGACGCTGGTTGTTCTGGCGTCGATTGCTTGCGGACTGCTTTGGATTTGACAGCAGCGGCAGAAACCGTACCGGCATTTACTGTTGCGGTCTTCTGTTCCGCTGGTAATGATAATGGTAATGGTGATCCGGCAGCGACCGTACCCGCATTTACAGTTGTGGTCTTCTGTTCCGCTGCTAATGGTAATGGTGATATAGAATCATTGAACTGGATATTTCCGGGAGATGGGGTCGCCGTGTAGGCAATCTCGTTTAATTTTTCGCCCTGTCCTGATTCACCAACAGCTATCACGATAAAGTAATAGGTGGTGCCGGGCTCTAAATCCGTGATGGTGATCGGGCTTGTGACATCCGAAATTTTAAATGCATTTAAAACGGTGACGCCCGGTGTGGTCGACAAATGTACGTCGTAAGCAATGGCTTGCGGAACGTCGTTCCACGACAGGGTTACCTGGCCGCTTGTTAATCGGCTGGCTGAAATGATGGCTTTATTCTCACCGCAAGCATACAACAACAGTATTGCTGCAGCAGGTATCGAAAAATAGAAACAGGCGAGAAAAAGCAAGCGAAATCGATTTATATGCCTATTCAATCTAACCATACCGATCGGCCAATCAGGCTCCTATCTTCATTTGGGATTTCTTGCTGGCGTCATTCTAAATTATCAGAGACGACCCCTTTGTTTCTATTGGTTATTGCAACCATACGTTACAATATTTTTTTCAAAATTGCAATTTTATTAAACTCTTGTCCGCCGCTACTTTGGCGGATTCATCAGCTCCAGCAAGCGCTGCGGATAATCCGTCATTATGCCGTCGACACCCAGATCCAAAAGTCGCTGCATTGCGTTCACATCGTTTACCGTCCACACCTGAACCCGCATGTTGCGGGCGTGGGCCGCTTCTACAAATCTCCGGCTTACGACCCGGAGATCACGAAAAAATTCGGTAACCTGCAGGGCCTGAGCGTCCGGCGAGTATGCGGCTTCCAGATAAACCCTCTGGAGTCCGTAAAACAGCAGCGCCTCCGATGCACTGGCAGATGTGGCAACCAGAGGACATAACTTGCGAAATGCATTTAAGGAATCGGCATCAAAGGAGGCTACCATGACTCTTTTTGTCATCTGATGGTCTCCAATCATGCGGCAAAGAGACTGGATCGTGCTTGACCGGGCGTCTTTGATTTCAAGATTCATCTTTGTTTCCGGAAATGCATTGAACACTTCGGGCAAGGTTGGAATCTCAACACCTTTGTTGCGTAGCGGAAAAGTTTGGCCGTTGTCCGGTGACCAGCGGTGGGCGGCATCCAGTTTTTTGAGATCGACCAGGAAATAATTTTCAACCGGACCGGTTGCATCGGTAGTGCGCGTTACGGTATTATCGTGCAGGATTATCAATTGACCATCTCTGGTGCTGCGGACATCCATTTCAAGTACGTCGACGCCCAGTTTCACTGCCTTGCGGTAGGTGTAAAGGGTGTTCTCGGGACCTAGGCTGCGGCCGCCGCGATGGGCAATGACCTGGAATTTATCCGGATTGAAGTAAGGGTGGTCCGGAATCGTCTGGGCGAATAAACACAAGATTTCATAGACGATGAAAAGGATCAGCAGCAAGACAAGCAGTGTTTTGAGTCGCTTTTTCAGCATTTAAAGATTATTTCTGTTTGTTTTCAACCGTTTTTACGCTCACAACGAAAATTTAAGTTAATACGGCAGTGACGCTTTTGGTTAAGCTAAGGAGGCAATAATTAATTAGACATGATCTGATGCAGTTTAAAAATATATTCACCACAGAGACACGGAGCACACAGAGAAGTTGTTTTTCTGTTGGACCGGGAGACGACGATCCAAAAAATATATCAGCCCTGCGGGAGCCTGCTTAGCATGTTCCCCTATTTACCACCAAATGGCAGTTGTTTTTTCTTTGCCGTCGTCTCCCGGCAAAGGAAAAGAATAGTCCACCTCTTTGT
>JBAVYC010000137.1:0-2136 GCA_049698595.1 Desulfobacterales bacterium
ACGGCATACCGTGCTGCTTCTGCGTCACCACCCTCCTGTTGGGAGCCGTCACTGCCGAACATTACCAGGGTTTTTTCACCAAGGGCTTCCGCAACACCGTTGACATAGCTCCACATATGTCCCAAACGGCCGGAGCTGAAAAAGATACCTTTTTCATCTTCACGTTCAGGGTGACCGTATAAACCTTCACCGAATTCCCTATAGTGGAGCAAAGAATCTGTCTTATTATATCCATTAAGAACAGCCATGATATACTGAATGGCAACCCGGTGTCCGGCTTCATCAAAGAAAACAGGATGAATTGAATCTGAACCTTTCATGAACCCATCCATAATAAGAAGTTCAGGCACGATGTCGTAGGCTCCCCCAGTATGTCCACCAAGTCCCTTACAGTTTGCCAGTGCTGTGAAAAAGACAATGCTGTCTCGTACAATCTGAATATTTTGCTGTAATGTCTGGCGTATGTCATCACTAAGTTCATCTTGAGATGTGTTGAATTTCAAGGGTTTATAGATGGTCAAATCCATTGGAAATTTCATATATTCCTCCGGTTATTTAGTGTTTTTAGTGACCGTGGTCATCAGCCCTGGCTTTATGCCGAAGTGGATTACACTTATGCCTTCTTAGGGAGAGTCAGTGGCTATTTCTCTTGAAATAAATAAAAAACCTGAGGGTCAAATCAAGATACTTCAGGATGCCATTTGCCGTATCAGTTCTTCAAGCTGTAATTGATTCAGGGCAAAACTTCTTATGCCTTCAGCCAGTTTCTCGGTTGCCATCGGATCTTCATTGAGCTGCCAGCGGAACCCTTTTTCGTCTGTTTTCACAGGTGGGTCCGAGGCTCGTGTGACATCGGGAAAAAGTTTACGTTCCAACCCACCTTCATCGGCGGCAAGTATTTCGAGTAGATCAGGGCTGACTGTCAAGTTGTCGCAGCCCGCTAGCGCTTCGATCTGGCCGACGCTTCGGAAACTGGCGCCCATGACGATTGTCTGATAACCATGCGCCTTGTAGTACTGATAAATTTCGCGAACCGACTTTACGCCGGGATCATTCTGGGGTGCAATGGGCTGATCCGGGAAATTCTTTTGATACCAGTCATAGATGCGGCCAACAAAAGGGGATATCAACGTGACACCGGCCTCGGCGCAGGCTACGGCCTGGGCAAAGCAGAAGAGCAAGGTAAGGTTGCATTGAATTCCGCTTTTTTCCAACACCTCCGCGGCCCGAATGCCTTCCCAGGTTGAGGCGAGTTTGATCAGGATACGGTCAGAGGATACGCCGGCTTCGGCGTAAAGGTCAATCAGCTGCCGAGCCTTATCAATCATTGCCTGGGTGTCGAAGGACAACCTGGCATCCACCTCAGTGGAGACGCGGCCGGGGACAATTTGCGAAATATCCTTACCAATGCCAATGGTAAACTTTTCAGTGCACTTTTGCAGAAAGCCCTCACCGGCCCGACCGTTGTCGCTGGCCCACTTAATCGCTTCCCTCAGCATGGGTTGACAGTCCGGTTGTTGAGCGGCTTTAAGGAGCAGCGTCGGGTTCGTCGTTGCATCGACAGGCTGGAAACGCCGAATGGACCCGATATCACCGGTGTCGGCGACAACCGTGGTCATAGCTTTGAGCTGGTCCAGTTTGTTCATGGTTATCTCCCTCGGCTCAGTTATTAATTGGGAACTTTATAGGGAACGCTCTTACTATTCTATCGCTATAATTGAATCGGCCATTGCACCCAGGATGAGCCAGCACGAAGTAGCTCCGGCATCTAAGACTCCTCGTGATCGCTCCCCCAGTCTGCTCGACCTGCCCACTTTCGCCACCATATCCACGGTGGAGTCCTTGCCTTTTTCCGCCGCGACCTTCATGGCCGTGAGTGCCGTTAAAAAATCTTTTCCGGCTTTGCGTTGCGTCTCAAAGGCGATGACTGCCGGTTCCAGAGTATCCAGCAGGGTCTTGTCACCAACTTTGGCACTGCCGATGTCCTTGATGGACGCCAACGCCCGGGTGAGCATGTCGTTGAAGACCTCGGCATCGATTCTTTCCTTGTTCCGAACGACCCTGAACATCTGCCGGAAAAACGTCCCATACAGCGGCCCCATTGATCCACCGATGTCGTCCAACATAACATCACTC
>JBAVYC010000138.1:0-1830 GCA_049698595.1 Desulfobacterales bacterium
TTTATAGATACTTTAAGGATAAAAGAGGTTTGCTGCACGATGTTTTAGCGGAGTATCTTGAGGATTACATCGAAAAGATCGAGTTTGACCGCAAGGGTATTAAGGGGGCAGCCAATAAACTACGACAGCTTATCTGGGACACAATTTATCTTTATCAACAAGATAGAGTTTTTGCTAAGATTCTTCTGCTGGAGGTCCGCAATTTTAGCGGCTATTTCGAAAGCGAGACCTATCAAATTGTCAGGCATTACGGCAAAGCATTGTTAAATTTGATCAAACAAGGCGCTGCTAGCGGTGAATTTCGGGATGATATTTCGCCGTCACACATCAGACAGATTATTTTGGGCTGTATTGAACATCTTTGCCTGCCGGCAGTGATTTTTCACTACGACATTTCACCGGATAAACTGACCGCTGATATATGCGATGTCATTTTTGAGGGCATCGTGAAAAAAACAAACAAACAATAGCAAAGGTGGCTGCACACCGTTTTTTTTTGTCAGAGGAGAATATCTTTTGGACAATGCAACCGCAGATAGCACCATTGTCCTGGCGGCCGACAGTATCCGCTTATCATTCGGGCGGATACATGTTCTGGAGGATGTTTCCTTCAACATCAAGCAAGATGAAATCCTATCAATCATCGGACCCAACGGTGCCGGCAAAACCAGTCTGATGAATTGCCTATCGGGTTTTTATAGGCCCCAGGAAGGGCAGGTCGAATTCCGAGGTCGTGACATTACCCGCACACCGATTCATCGCCGGGCGCATCTTGGAATGGGTCGGACGTTCCAGGGAATCCAGCTTTTCCCCCACATGACCGTTTTGGACAACCTTATGGCCGGCCGCCACGTACGCATGCAAACAAACTTTCTGCAATCTTTCATTCACTGGCCCTCAAGGCTCTGCGCAAGAACACCTCCGGGTATCTTTCCGGTGGTGAACAGCAAATGCTGGTGGTCGGCCGCGCGTTTATGGCCCGTCCCAAGCTGATGATCCTCGATGAGCCATCCCGGGGTCTTCCACCGCTGCTCGTCAAGGAAATCTTCCAGGTGCTGAAAGAATTGAATGAGAAGGAAGGGATTACCCTGCTGCTGGTGGAACAGAATGTCAAAATAGCGCTTTCCATCGCGCAGCATGCCTACGTTATGGAAACCGGACGGATTGTTCTGGATGGGACGGCTGAAGAGCTGCTGCAAAATGAAGACATCAAGGAGTTTTATCTCGGCCTGAATCTGACCGGCGGGCGTAGAAGTTACCGCAATGTAAAACACTACAAGCGGCGCAAGCGCTGGCTGGGTTAGCTACATTTCGGATTTTAGATTTTTGATTTCGGATTGAATATTAAATAGTGATTTAATCTATCTGGATATTAGATGTAGGGTGGGCACTGCCCACCGATAACAGCTGAGTTAGGGATATAAGGTGGGCAATGCCCACCCTACGATATAGGATTTCCTCAACGTTTGGGAAGATTCAAAATGAATTAAAACTGTAAGGGAGATTTTGATGGAGCTTAAAGAAAAGGTAGCCATTGTGACCGGAGGTGCCTCCGGTCTGGGAGAAGCCTGCGCGCGCCGGTTTGCGCTGCAGGGTGCAAATATCGGTATTCTCGATGTCGACGAAGGAAAAGGCGGCCGCCTGGCCGCCGAATTGGGGGCGCAGGCGATATACTGCCGGACGGACGTCACCAGCGAGCAAAGGGTTCAAGCTGCCGTGGACAGAACAGTCGAGGAATTCGCGCGACTTGCCGCAGACATCGTCAAGAATCCCATGTTGAACGGGGAAACAATCAGGTTGGACGGCGCCATCCGCATGGCAGCCAAGTAA
>JBAVYC010000139.1:0-5011 GCA_049698595.1 Desulfobacterales bacterium
GGCCAGCACTGCGGGGGCATTTACCGTGGTGGCGGCAACCGCTGCCGCTCCCAGACCTGCTTTTTTCAGAAAATCACGTCGTTTCATGAATAACCTCCTTCTTCAGTTGAGATGATTTAACTCCATGCGGAACCTCCGATGTCGCAGACCGCCGCGCGTATGCCGGGCGCTTATAGTTTGCCCGGTGTTGCATCCACTTATTAAACCTTTCTATGCTGTTCGTCAAGTCTACCTAAACAACATGGATTCCTCTTTTAAGGTCCATACACCAGGTTGGGCAGCCAGGTGGCAAGTTGTGGGAAGAGAACCACAATAGCAAGCCCGATCATCTGGAAAAGAACAAACGGAATGATGCCCCGATAAATGTGGCCTGTTGAGACTTCCGGCGGTGTTACCGCTTTGAGATAAAACAGTGAAAAACCAAAAGGCGGCGTCAAAAATGAGGTTTGCAGATTCACCGCCAGCAAAATGCAGAACCAGATCGGATCATAGCCAAAATCGATCATGATCGGAGCTAAAACCGGTACATGGATGAATGTGATTTCGATAAAATCCAGGAAAAAGCCGATGAAAAAGATAAGGAGCATAACGATGGCCAATACGGCTGTATGACTGTATTGGTCGGCAATACCGCCCAGAAACCCACGGACGATCGTATCGCCGCCAAGACCCCGAAAGACCAGACCGAATGCAGCCGCGCCGCACAGAATGATGAAGACCATGCAAGTCAACCGTACCGTGGTGTGCATGACCTCGTGCAGAGTGGCCATGTTGAATTTTTTATTGGCGACAGTCAATACGGTTGCCCCCACCGCACCCACCGCGGCCGCTTCGGTGGGTGATGCAATACCTGCAAAAATAGACCCTAACACCGCAACCATCAGAAACAATGGCGGGACCAGGGCCTTGCCGACTTGCGCAGCAAGCTGTTTGGGACTTATGGCCGCTAATTCTTCTTTGGAAATTGCCGGGGCTACCCCGGGGCGCAAATATGCCGCGATAAGAATGTAGACGATAAAAAGACCGACCAGAAGCAGGCCCGGCAGGACGGCTCCCATAAACACGTCCCCCACCGACACCCCGACGATATCTGCGATGAGCACCAGGACGATGCTGGGCGGGATGATTTGTCCCAGGGTGCCGGAGGCTGCCACGGTTCCGGTTGCGAGTTCCCTTTGGTAGCCACGTCTCAACATTGTGGGAACGGCCAAAAGCCCCATGGTGACAACGGTGGCACCCACGATACCGGTTGATGCTCCCAGTAGCATTCCCACCACAACCACCGAAATCGCCAGACCACCTCTCAGACGGCCGAATAACAGGCCCATGGTATTCAAAAGCTCTTCGGCCAGTCCCGATCGTTCCAGCATGACGCCCATGAAAACAAACAGGGGTACCGCTGCCAGGGTTACGTTGGTCATTCTGCCCCAGATACGCAAAGGCAGCAAGTTAAAAAAATCCCAACCAAAGCCGATCATACCGAAGGTCAGGGCAACACCCAACAAAGTGAATGTGACCGGAAAGCCGGCCATCAATAAAATGGTTAACGCTAAAAACATCCAGGCTGCTAAATACTCCATCAGGATTGCCTCTCCTCTGATTTTTCAATTCCCAGTATCTGCATGAAACTATGCAGACCCATTGAGATTCCTTGCAATAGGAGGAGGGTGAAGCCTGCCGGCATACAGCCCTTTATGATAAATCGCCAGGGGATACCGCCCGGATCCGGTGAACCTTCGAGCATCGCAAATGAGTTGGCCGCAAACTTCCATGAAGTATTAATCACCAGGATACAGCCGGGGATGAGAAAAAGAATCACACCGCATAAATTGATCCAGGCCTGGCCTTTTGGCCCCAGACGCTGATAGATGATATCGACCCGCACGTGACCGTCGTGCAGCAGGGTGTAACCGGCACCGATCAGAAAGATAAAGCCGAACAAATGCCATTCCAGCTCCTGGGTAAATACAAAACTGGTGTTGAATATATAGCGCATAAGGACATCGACAAAGACCACCAGCACCAGTCCTACCGTCACCCAGGCGACACCGCGGCCGACCCATTCGTTGAGGATATCGATCCAGCGGCTGAAAGTCTTGAGTACTTTCATGTTTACAATCCGTAAAGTTCAAAGTTGATTCTTGCGAACGTCGAAAATACTAAAATGAAGAAATATAGATAAAAGATAATAGAGAGTCAAGAACTAATGCCGGTTCCTTTCAATCTTACCCTTTCAATCTTACCCTTGCCAATCAAACGTAAATAGGCTAATTTTATAAACCGTTCAGAGGCTCAGGGTTCACCGTTCAGGGTTGAACAGCGATTCGCAGAACAGCAAAAAAGATCCAACTTTATATGAAACTTCATTTCAAAAGTAGGTGCTGGTTCTATTTTGGGCCACGTTAGATTTTGTAGGTTCGGTTGGGACTATTCCAGGTTTTGTTGGGTTTCGTTGCACTCAAACCAACCTACATTTTGCCGGTGTTATTGCGAAATGCGATACCCAACAACGGCCGATTTCGGAATCGAGCCCCAAAAGTTTCTTTTTCGATTAAACTGGCCGTTTTTTTGGCCAGCGGCAGCGCTCATATGAAACTCTGCAAGGCCGGGGTCACTTTTTCGATAAGAACGGCCGCTTCGGCTGCCAGCGGCAGCGCTGAACCCGGAACCTTTGAACTTATGAACCTTTGAACCGATGCACAAAGGAGATTCCCATGGCGCCGACACTTTACTGGCCGGATAAATATGTTGAAAACAAAAGAAATGTCACGGATGCGCTGAAAATCATTAAGCCGGGCAAGCGGGTGTTTATCGGCTCCTCCTGCGGTGAACCCCAGCATTTGGTGCGGGGGCTGTCTGAATTGTCGGACTATTTTAAAGATATCGAGATCATCCGGTTGCTGACCCTGGAAACGACGCCGCTCACCTTGATTGCCAACAAAGCCCATAGTCAGAGCATGAACATTCGATCCTTCTACCTGGGTTCGGCCAAGGCCAAAGGGATCGCCCGCAACCAGCGATTTATTACACCCATCAATATGTCGGCGATTCCACGACTGTTTAAAAGCCGGCTTTTACCGATTCATGTGGCCCTGATTCAGGTTTCGCCGCCGGATGATTTCGGCTGGATGAGCCTGGGAGTTTCGGTTGATATCACCCTGGCTGCCGCACAATCCGCCGACGTGGTTATCGCTCAGATCAACGCCAATATGCCCAGGGTATTGGGACGCAGTTTTATCCACGTCAATGATGTTGATTATTTTGTGGAATACACTGAGCCCCTCTTGACCATCGGCGAAAACCCCGAAATGGCGGCTGCCAATGATATCGGCAGATTGATTGCGAGAAGACTGATTGACGACGGATCAACGCTGGCCATCGGCTTGGGAACCACCTCGGATGCCGTCATGCTGGCCCTGTCGGAAAAAAACGATCTTGGAATCCACACGATGTACATGACCAATGAAATTATGCACCTGTTTTCCAAAGGGGTGATCACCAACCGCAAAAAAGGTTTAAATGACGGCAAAATGGTTGCCAACAGTGCCATCGGCTCGGAGGATCTCTATGAATTTCTAAATGATAATCCGGCGGTTGAGTTTCATCCCTCCGATTATGTCTGCAATCCGACAATCATTGCCGCTCACAACAAAATGGTGGCTATGAGTGTGGCCATGACGATTGATTTGACCGGCCAGGTGGCGGCCGACGCCATGCCGCAAACTCATTTTTCGGGGATTACCGGCATATCTGATTTTATGCGTGGCGCGGTCCAGTCGCCGGGCGGCAAATCGATTTTAATGCTGCCTTCCACAGGCATGCAGGGCAAAAAGAGTCGTATCGTCCCGATGCTTGAGGATACGGCGGTGGTGGCCACCCGGGGTGATGTTCATCTTGTCGTCACAGAGTTCGGCGCGGTCAATTTGTTCGGCAAAAGCCTGCAGGAAAGGGCGATGGCCATGATCAGTATTGCCCATCCCGAGTTTCGGGATGAACTTTTTTTTGAAGCCAAAAAGATGGGGCTTCTCGGCACCGAGAGAACGCTGAGTGAGTCCATCCACGGGGTCTATCCCATCCACCTTGAAGAAACCATCGATATAGAGGGTGAGGAGGTGACGGTGCGGCCCGTCAAGCCTGTCGATGCCAGAAGAATTCAAGAGCATTTTTACAATCTGGACAAGGATGATGTCGTTGCCAGGTTTGTCCACGAAAAAACCAGTTTCTTAAAGGAAGAGGTTGAAGGAGTTTCTCAGATAGATTATGTTAAAGACTTAACCGTTGTGGCGGTCGTCGGCGAATTTGGTTTCGGCCGCGTGGTGGCCATTGGAGAATACCTGATCGATCTGGCCACCAACGTTGCCGAAATTGCGTTTTCCGTCAGCAAAGACTATCAGAAAAAAGGGATGGGCAAGATCCTGTTAAAAAAGCTGGCCGTGGCCGCCCGGGAAAATCATATTTCCGGTCTGGTCGCCTACACATCCCCCCAAAATCGCGGCATGATCAAACTGTTTAACCAGTTGTCGTATAAGGTCAATACCTTTTACGATGGGGACATGTTGACATTACGCTGTAAGTTTGATGAACCGGCGCTATGAATGACGAATGACAAATGACGAGTTGCGGGTTGCACGTTACGGGTTGCGAGTTACGGGTCAAAAGAGCATAGAGCAAAGGGCATAGCGCATATAAAGAATTCGGAGGTACAATATCTGACATCCGTCCTCTGACCTCTGTCATCTGACCTCTGTCATCTGACCTCTGTCATCTGACCTCTGTCATCTGACCTCTGTCATCTGACCTCTGTCATCTGTTAACAAAGGAAATTAAACATGAGTACGCACACGATTAGATTTTTGCCTTACGAGACAACAATTCAGGTTCAGGACGGCGATACGGTCATTCGTGCGGCGCTGGCGGCCGGCGTGCATGTCAACGCCTCCTGCGGTGGTGAAGGCGTCTGCGGGAAATGCCGGGTTCTGATTGAAGACGGTGCCGTTGAGGGGGGGATTTC
>JBAVYC010000140.1:0-3707 GCA_049698595.1 Desulfobacterales bacterium
AAACCGCAGCACTGGTGAATTACAGTCCGGACAACTAGATAATTGAAGATTGAAGATTGTCGATTGAAGATTGGCGGTATTCTATCATTTGATTTTCCGGTTTTCGTTTACACATTCAATTGCTAAGTCCATCGATTCGTAAATTCGATCACGAACTTACTCACTCAGGACTAAGTGCTGAGTGAGCAATTAGATTGAATTGATCGAGTTTCATACGTTACTGTATTTGCGAATCGAAACACTAACGAAGCATATAGTTGCTGAAAATGAAAAGTGAGAAATTGACCGCAATTTTTGCCTTCACCAGAAAGCAAGCAAGGACTTTATATAAAAACGACTTTGATCCTTAAATATTCAATCTTCATTCTTCAATCTTCAATTTAAAGGGGAGAACTAATATGTCAGCAACCATTACATGCCCCGTTTGCGGCAAACGCAACGGTTATGAGTTCCGCTATGGCGGAGTGGAAAAAGGGCCAAGGCCCGACGAAGAAGGACTTACCCCCGCAAATTGGTGTGATTACGTCCACCTGAATGAATGTGTGGCCGGTATCCAGAAGGAGTGGTGGTTTCACCGGGATGGGTGCGGTGCCTGGTTTACCATTCACCGGGATACAACCGCCAACCTTGAAGTGGAAAAACCGGAGGTAAATTAATGAACAGGCTAAGCCAACTGCCGACGTTGCGAATTAACCCGGCGCAAGAAATATCTTTGAACTACGACGGCAAAACCTGTCGGGGAGTGGCCGGCGATACGGTCGCAACCGCTTTATATGCCAGTGGGGTCCGCATATTTTCCCGCAGCCTCAAGTATCACCGTCCCCGGGGACTTTACAGTCTGGACGGCGAATGCAGCAATACCTGTATGCAGGTAAACGGCATCCCCAATGTCCGCACTGAAAATACGCTGCTCAACAACGGGATGACGGTAAAAGCCCAAAATGTAAAGGGAACGCCTGAAAAAGATCTCCTGGGTTTTATGGACAGGCTGGATTGGGCTATGCCTGCCGGGTTTTACTATCGTACGATGCACAAGCCGGCTCAAATATGGCCATTGGCCCTGAAGCAGGTGCGCAAGGCCGCCGGGCTTGGAAAAATTTCTCCTGAATTTGAGATGCAGGGCAAATATGATGAAATCTATCCCCAAGCGGACGTGTGTGTGATCGGCGGCGGACCTGCGGGGTTGTCTGCGGCTCTGGCTGCAGGTGAGCGCGGGCTGCGCGTCATCCTGCTGGAATCGCGGCCCTGGCTGGGCGGGTTTTTTGACTATCGTCCGGCTGAATATGACAACAGCATCCACCTGTTTGAAAGAGCCCGGGAATTGGCGGAGTTGGTAGAGCAGGCGCCCACTGTGCGTGTTTTTAGTCACACGTCCGTGGTCGGTGCCTATAACAACAACCTCATCACGGCCTTTCAGGTGGGGGCTGACTCAGATTCCTTCGATGAACGCTATATCGAAATTCGGGCCCAAAGTGTAGTGGTCGCCACGGGATGTATCGAGCGGCCCCTGCTTTTTGAAAATAACGAGCGCCCTGGCGTTATGCAGATTGGCTGTGCACACCGTTTGGCGCGGACCTACGGCTTGCTTCCCGGCGAAAATGCGGTCTTCAGCATCGGCCATGATCTCGGAATAGAGGCGGCATTGGATCTTTCAGGTTTAGGTCTTAAAATATCGCAGGTGGCCGACATTCGGGAAGACGGGCAGGATCCCGCCCTGGTGGCCGGACTGGCTGCCAAGAAAATCCCGTTTTTGCGTGGCTGGGTTGCCCATACAGCCCATGGCGACAGCCGCCTAAACAAAGTGACCCTGAGCACCATCCAGGGAACCCACCAACGGGATGTCGATTGTGATCTTCTGGTGGCGTCGGCCGGGATGACGCCGGTTAGCGGGCCGCTCTCCCTGGCCCAGGCTCAACTTTCGTATGACACCCACACCGGTTTTTTTCTGCCTTCTAAACTGCCGGATAAAATGCATGCAGCCGGCCGTCTGCTGGGTTTGGACGATTCCCTGGCCATCGAGGCATCGGGCCACCTGGCAGGACTCATGGCGGCGGCTGATTGTGATGCCGACGTTGACGCCGATCTGAAACCGGCCCGTGAGCAGCTCAATGACCTGCCCGGTCCGGCTCGGGGCTGCAAACTGGTTCAAGCCCCGGTAAAAGGCCGCAAAACCTTTATTTGTTTCGATGAAGACACCACCCTTAAAAATGTGTCTCAAGCTCTGGAGATGGGTTTTGATGCCACGGAATTAATTAAGCGCTTTACAGCCGCCGGAACGGGGCCCGGTCAAGGCGGAATTCCCGGACATAACCTGCCATTGTTTGTGGCTCAGTATCACGGTGGGGGCGGTGGCCTGGCCAAACCGACGACGGTTCGTCCGCCCATGGTTCCTACCTTTATTGCGACCTATGCCGGAACCAACCACGATATGCATAAGTGCACGCCGCTGCATGATTCCCAGATCAAGGACGGCGGCGTCATGCGCCGCATCGGTGTCTGGAAACGAGCACGCTATTTTTCCCAGGATTTCAGCTGCCGGGAAGAAATTGAAAATGTGCGCAACAACGTGGGGATGCTGGATGCATCCACCCTGGGCAAATTCAGGATCTGGGGGCCGGATGCCTTGAAGGCCCTGCAGCGCGTTTATGCCGGCAACATGTCTAAAATATCCGACGGCAAGATCAAATACGCGGCCATGTGCAATGAAGACGGCTGTATCATCGATGACGGCGTGGTCGTCAAACGCGGGGAAAATGAGTATTATTTCACCACCTCCAGCGGCCGGGCCGGGAGCACCGTCGAGTGGTTTCGTTTTCATACCCGCTATGACGGCTGGAATTATCACATGGTCAACCTGACCGATGCCCTGGGGGTCATCAACCTTGCCGGACCCAATGCTCGCAAAGTGCTCGAGCAACTTGTTGACGGGGATATTTCCAATGAAGCCTTTCCGTTTGCCGGCTATCGTGAAGTTACAATCAGAGATACCATCGCCGTGAGGATCATGCGCCTTGGTTTCGTGGGTGAGCTTTCCTACGAACTGCATGTGCCGGCATCCTATATGCAATCGCTGTGGGAGCTGGTCGTGCAGGCCGGCAAGAAATTTGATATTCAAAATTTTGGGCTGGAAGCACAAAACGTGCTGCGCATGGAAAAAGGCCACATCATTATCGGGTCGGAATCCGAGCAGCGAACCACGCTGCACGATGTGGGACTCGGTTTCCTGTGGGACCGCAACAAAGCAGAGGCAAAAACTGTGGGTGCAGTGGCACTGAAGCAGACCGAAAAACAGGCGGGGCGTTTTAAATTGGTAGGATTTAAAATGGAAAACGCCTCTCGTCCGCCCAGAGACGGCTCACTTATCGTGGATAGTACCATCAAGGGCTATGTCTGCATTGCACGGTCTAGTTTTGGACTGAAAGAGAGCATCGGCCTGGCGTTGGTGGATTCAGCGCTGGCCGCAGAAGGCACGCGTTTACAGATCTATGAAGATGAATGCGAAGGCCGGCATCTCTATGCGACCGTGGCAGCGCTTCCTTTTTATGAGCCGCAAGGCGAACGGTTGAGACATTAACGTAAAACTTGAGGAATGGATTCTAGTAAAAAAGGAATATCAGACAGGATTTACAGGATTATCTGGATATAAAGGCCTTCGGCCTAAAGTTATCTCGCCGCAGGCGAAAAATCATCCATTGATCCTGTAAATC
>JBAVYC010000141.1:0-15291 GCA_049698595.1 Desulfobacterales bacterium
AACCGCCCGAACAGCATCTGAAGCGCTGTGCCCCCGCCCCGCCAGGTCCAGCACATGATCATCCATCGACTGGACACCGAGCTCCACCGTTGAAACCGGATAATCCTTTGTAATATCCAGAGACCGCTCGTTGATGGTATCCGGACGGGTGGAAAACCGGATGCCGTCGACTTGGCCATGCCTGACAAATTCAGCGGCCGCAGCAAGCAATGATTTAATTTCTGCACTTTTTAATCCCAGAAAGTTACCGCCGAAAAAGGCGATCTGTACCGGTTTTCTGTTTTCTTTCTTAAATTTTAAAAATTCACGAATTTTAATGTGAAGTTCAGCCGGACTGATCAACCTCTGTTTTGCACCCGTAATCGAAACCTGATTGCAGAAGACGCATTGGTGCGGACAACCGGCATGGGGAATGAAGATGGGAATAATGAAGGGCCGGGGGGTCGGGACCGGATACTGGATGCTGGATGCTGGATACTCAGTTCTGGATGCTCGATACGGGTTGCCGGCTTTGGTTCTCTGGTAAATGGCCTCTGATTGCTGAAATTGTGAATTCAGCGTCTGATTTGCTGATCCGTTGAATTTTTTTGTGTTCATTAGATTGACACTACAACCTCGCTTCGATTTTCTCAATGGCTTTTTTTAGTGGCAAATTAATTAATAACCAGGAAAATACGATAATTTGTAAAAGTTCAGCCACCAAGACACAAAGGCATAAAAAAGGGATATAACTTTTGTGGCTCAGTGCCTTAATGGCTGGTTTACCTTCCACGCTCCCGCGAAGGAAGCGACAAATGGTCTCACGCAACGCCACAACGAACGCAACGTTTGAATCCACGCCCCCGACCGTTGCGCCGTAGCGGCGTTGCGCGAGACAAAAAGTTTCAACCCACGCTCCCGCGAAGAGAGCGACATTCAATACTGACTGAAGGGCATTTAACCGGGTGTTCGATTAATCACGGTTTTATCCATTTACATCCCCAAACTTGCCCTGTATGATAGGATGAGTTAATTAGAACCCGTTCACTGAACTTAACCGGGACAGCCGGCACTTTTTGATATTTAGCGCAAGTCACCCAATACTTTCCCACTTAGAAGTGCTCCGCAATTTTTTCCGGCAGGTCAAGCTATAATCATAAAAGGAACGATATGTCAGACGCAAAAATTGAAAAATTGGCCGTATTGATAGATGCCGACAACGCCCAACCTTCTATTGTTGACGGGCTGCTATCGGAAATCGCTAAGTATGGGACCGCCAATGTCAAAAGGATTTACGGTGACTGGACGCTACCAGCCCTCAAAGGCTGGAAGGAAGTTCTTTTACAGTATTCAATCCAGCCCATACAGCAATTTGGGTATACTTCAGGAAAAAATGCAACCGACAGCGCATTGATAATTGACGCAATGGATTTACTTTACACGGACAAATTCAACGGTTTTTGCATCGTGTCCAGTGATAGTGATTTCACTAAGTTAGCGTCAAGGATAAGGGAAGCCGGTCTTTTCGTATATGGATTCGGCGAGAGAAAAACCCCTAAAGCATTCGTTTCTGCGTGTGATAAGTTTATTTTCACCGAAGTGCTGCGCTCCAAAGATGATCATAGTGAGAAAATAAAGCGCAGGACAACCAGCGACCTTAAGAAAGACACGAAACTGGCTAATTTATTGAGAAACGCTGTTGAGGCATCTTCGGACGATTCTGGTTGGGCTCATCTTGCATCTGTGGGCAGCAACATTGCCAAGCAGGCACCAGAATTTGATCCGCGAAATTACGGTTACAAAAAATTGGGGGAACTCGCATCAGCAACAAAGCTATTTCAAATCGAGGAAAGAGCTATTGGCGATGGACCCTCAAAGGCAACTTATTTAAAAGACAGAAGAAAGAAATAAGGGTGAACCCACCTAACCCGGGTCAATCCTGATCCTTGCTCAACAGCATCAACGCTTTTCGCGCGGCATCCTGTTCGGCTGTTTTTTTGCTTTTGCCGCTTCCTTCAGTTTTGATATCAATCACTTTCAGTGTCACCCAAAACGTTTTATCATGGTCCGGACCCTCTTCACGGACGATGCTGTAATCGGGAACCACCCCATGCCCGACCTGCACCCGTTCTTGCAACTGGCTTTTATAATCATAATTGGGAGCGAAGGCGTCCAGCTGCTCAATTAACGGTTGAAATTTCGTAGCGATGATTTCATAAGCGGCTTCGAAACCGCCGTCCAGATAGATGGCTGCCGTCAATGCTTCGAAGGTGTCGGCCAAAATGGAGTTCTTTTTCCGGCCCTGGGTTTGGATTTCTCCTTTGCCGAGCAGAATGTGCGCGCCCAGGTCAACTGACCGGGCGGTTTTAGCAAGCTGGGATTCATTGACGAGGTGGGCCCGGCTTCTTGAAAGATCACCTTCTTTTAAATCCGGGTAGCAGCGCATGAGGATGTCGCCAACGACAAGATTCAAAACCGCATCTCCCAGAAATTCGAGCCGTTCATTGTCCCGCAGATGGGGGTCGGCCATTTCATTGACATAGGAACTATGTCGCAAGGCTTCTTGCAGAAGGCTTTTATTTTTAAATTCGTATTGTAATTGCGCTTCAATCTCGGATGGTTCTTTTGCTTCCATTGGTGTACCTTAGTTTCTATCGGCAGGCATGCGGCTGAAAAAGAGGTGGGAATCAGTGCGGAACTAATTTTTCAAACAATTCGTAAGGGACGATCAGGTCGCCTTGTCCCGATCCCATTTCGATTTCAGGCTGAATGGCACCGTGAAAGTCGCTGCCGCCGGTCATTAATAAATCATGGCGCTTAGCCAGCTCGGCATAACGGCGAGTTTGATCCGGGGTATGTCCTGAATAATAAACCTCCACTCCCTGGATACCCGCTTTTTTTAATTCACCTATCAATTCATCCAGCTGGTTGTCAGTTTTGTAATCCAGCAAACCCGGGTGGGCCAGGACGGGAACGCCTCCGGCGGCCAGGATAATTTCTATCGCCTTAAAGCATTCAACGCGTTGTTTATCCACATAAGCGGGTTTACCGGTGCCTAGAAACCGGTCAAACGCCTCATCAATCGATGCGACCGCTCTTTTTTTAACCATAAGCTGCGCGATGTGCGGTCTTCCCAACTGTCCCTCCCCCGCTTCTCTGCGAACTTCGTCCAGGGTGATGGATATACCCAATTCATTTAAGCGGTTTATTATCGCCGGATTACGATTTTTCCTTGCCTGCTGCAGTTTTTCAAGCGTTCGATTCAATTGTGGGTCATCGAGACGGATTGAATACCCCAGTAAATGGAAACTTCCGGAACCGGGATAAAAGGACGGGGGGGTCGCGCTGATTTCAACGCCGGTTAAAAATTCCAGGGAAGGTGGGATGCCGCTAAGCAATGCTTCTTTTGAACCGGCCACGGTATCGTGGTCCGTTATGGCGATGGCTTTCAATTTTAGCCGATGAGCATGGGAAACGACCTGTGCGGGCGTAAATGTTCCATCGGAGGCTGTGGTGTGAATATGAAGATCGATGCTCACATGCCGGCTAAATTCCAAGGGCTTTCTCCAAAGCTTCCTCTTTGGATTTACAATCGATGCATTGAGTTGTGACGGGTCTGGCTTTCAGCCGTTTGATCGAAATATCTTCACCACAGGATTCACAAATCCCGTATGTATCATTTTCAATTCGTTCCAGGGCCTCTCTGATTTTTTTTATCAGCTTGGCTTCCCGATCACGGATTCGCAGCATAAAATTGCGGTCTGCTTCCAGGGCCGCGCGGTCAGTTGGATCCGGAAAATTTTCCTTGGTCTCGGTCATGCCCGTGACCGTATTGCCTGCCTGATTCAAAAGATCATCGAGCCTTTCGCTGAGATGTATTTTGAAATTCTCTTTATCTTTCTTTTTCATAATCGGACCTTCCAGAATCGTTTTTCCCCCATTATTAAAAAAAGAGTTAGATAGCACAGCCAGGATTTCTTGTAAAGAATAAAATAACCATCAATTATCCTTCAAAAATTTTTCAAGCTGTTTCATATTACCGACGTTATAAATTTTAGCGGGATGATCCCTGGGCAGGATCTTCTTCAACAAACCGGCCAGGACCCTACCCGGACCGACTTCCACAAATACCTCTACATCTTCGTCTATCAGGTTGTTCATCGCGTCGTACCACCGAACGGGACTGCACAACTGGCGGCCCATGATTTCTTTAATTTCATCCGGCTGGTCCGAGGGTTGTGCCGTGACGTTAAATAATATGGATTTTTGCGGTGAGCTAAACGATATTGTTTCAAGATATTCTTTGAAATCGTCCTGGGCATCTTTTATCAATGCGCTGTGCCAGGCGCCGCTAACTTTCAGAGGAACAGACTTTGCGCCTTTGGCGCTCGCCAGCGCTGAAACCCGGGCAACCGGTTGCTCAGCTCCGGTTATCACGATTTGAAGTCCGGTGTTGTGATTGGCAACCGATACAACACCCTCCTTTTGTCCTTCGGATACCATCTCGGAAACCTCGTCGATCGGAAGACCCAGGATGGCATGCATCACACCGCGATGCCGGATTGCATCACGGTGCATCAATTCACCCCGTTTAAAAACCAATCGAATGATGTCTTCCTGTGAAATCACACCGGCGGCGTTTAGGGCACTGTATTCACCCAGACTGTGGCCGGCACAACAGTGATAGGCATTATATTCATTTTCGATTGCCGCCAGACAGGCAAGGTTCACGGCCGTAACCGCCGGCTGCAAATTAACCGTCTTGGTTAAATCTTCGATTGGACCTTTGAAACAGAGCCTCGAAATATTAATGCGGGTAATTTCCTCTATCATGTCAAAAAGCTCGCGCACAGTATCATATTCGCGGTAAAACTCTTGGCCCATCCCAACGCTCTGGGAACCCTGACCGGGAAATAAAAAGGCTGTTTTTTTCAATTCGTTACCTCCTGCTTACGATCTTAATTCATATTAGTTCACCGCAAAGATCGCTGAAAAAATCAAAAGAAACGTTAATATTTATTTAACCACAATGGTCACCGAGACCACAGAGGCCAGCATCCAGTACCCATTACCCAATACCCAGTACCCGGGCATCACTCATCCAGTTTAAAAAGTTTCCGAACAGCATCGATATAAAGTGATCTATCTGCCTGCATACCGTTCTTTTTTAGAAAAATTGTGGGGTCATGCAGTATTTTGTTAATAAGAGAACCGGCCATTTTGTTAAGGGCTGCGGCACCGGAATCGGGGAATTTATTTGACTGCAGTGTCTTTTGTATTTCCGCCTCGGTAATGGACTGCACTTTGTTTCTCAACGCGATGATGGTCGGCACCACGTCGAGGCTGGCATGCCATTGGCGGAATTTGATAACCGCTTCATCGACAATTCGCTCAGCTTTGACAGCCTCCTGCTGGCGATCCTCCATGTTCTCGTCAACGACGTCCTTTAGGTCGTCGATATCATACACATATGAATTCGATAACCGGTTTACGGCCGGGTCAATATCCCGCGGAACAGCGATATCGATAAAAAAAAGCGGCCGGCTGCGCCGGGCGCGCAGGATACCTTTCACCTGGTTCCGGGTGATCACATAATCAGATGACCCGGTAGAACTGATAATGATATCTATAAATTTCAAGCAATCTGATATCTCCTCAAAGTTCAGGGCCTGTCCGCTGAACTTTTTAGCCAGGGCAACACCATTTTCAAAGGTCCGGTTGGCCACATATATATCACCCGCCTTATTTCGAATCAGATGTTCGACCGAGAGCTCCGCCATCTCTCCGGCACCAATCAGTAAGACAGATTTACCTTCGAGTGTCCCGAATATTTTGCGCCCCAGTTCGACCGCTGCAAAACTGATGGATACGGCCCGGTCACCGATGCCGGTTTCTGTGCGAATGCGTTTGGCTACAAAAAATGTTCTGTGAAACAGACGATTCAGAATAACTCCGGAAGTGTTTATGGCAGTGGCGGTCCGGTAGGCATCCTTTATCTGGCCGAGAATTTGAGGTTCGCCGACCACCATGGAATCCAGACTGGAGGCAACCCTGAAAATATGGCGCACCGCTTCATCTCCCTCATGGACATAAAGGACATTTTCAAATTGCTGGAGGGAAATTTTATTAAAATCGGCAATAAATTCTTTGGTGGTTGGAATTGCCCGGGATTTGTTGTCGGTAACGAACAGCACTTCAACCCGGTTGCAGGTGGAAAACAGGATCACCTCATTTATGTCCGGTTGCAGTAAAAGTGTTTGGACGGCGGTTACCGACTCCTCTTTGGAAAAGGCAATACACTCCCGAAGCTCCACCGGAGCCGTTTTATGGTTGATACCTACCAGTATGATGTCAGACATAGCGACGCTTTAGAAATCAGACGCTTAGGATTTGTTTAAACACAATAAATAGAACACCACAGATATTCAATCGATGCTTTAGAATCGGGTGAACTCCCGATGATGGCCTTCCAATAATAGGTTGACACCAAGGAAAGTGAAGATCAGAACACCAAATCCGATGATGGCCATTATGGCCGATTTACGACCCCGCCAACCGACGGTGAGCCTTTCATGCAAAAGGATTGCATAAAATATCCAGGTGATCCCGGACCAAACCTCCTTGGGATCCCAACTCCAGAATCGACCCCAAATCGATTTGGCATATACAAAACCGGTAATAAGTCCTAAAGTGAGCAGCGTAAATCCCACTACGATGCAGGCATAACCGGTGATATCCAAAAGGTCCAGCGACGGCAGGCGTTTAAAAAAGAATCGATGCTTTTTGGTTTTAATCGCGTTTTCCTGAATAAGATATAACAACCCTAACCCGCCGGCCAGAACAAAAGAAGCCTCACCGATAAAAATGGCAACAACATGTGAGATGAGCCAGAAATTTTTAAATATATTTGACACTTGTGCGGGCGCACTGGGCAGCACAGAAACCACGATCATGATCAGGGTCACCAGCGGTGCTGCAATTATTCCCAAAATCTTCAATTTGTATTTATATTGAATCGCCAGAAACACGCCGGCAACAGCCCATGCCGCCAAAGATAGGGTTTCTCGTAAATTGCTCACAGGCAAATGGCCGGTTTTAGAAAATGCGGTAATAATGGTTGCCGTGTGAACCAGGATCCCGGCGGTCAGGATAAAATAGCCGATCCGCTGCAAATTATTTTTTTGAATAAACAAATACGCAAAATACGCAGCGGTGCTGAGCATGTAAGCCAAAATCGTTACAATGATCAATATTTCCATTTACCTGCCTTTAGCTGTTGCGGGCGTAAAAAAAAGAAATCCAGCGGAATCGATTAAATTCAAACGGCCCGGGAACCACCCGGTTTAGATATCAATCTGTTACAGCATGGGGCTGAATAAAACAAAGTAGCGTCAGGGAACCCTTGCTGCAATGCTGTTTATGCATCACTGGGGGTAACACTGCCTGAGCGTTGCATGAGTTCATCATAACGGTAGCCCTGTCCCAATACTTCAAACAGCAGGGCGTTGATCGCTTCCGTATTTTCTTCCCGAATCATTGCAATCAGATCGGCGGCGATCAGTTGCTCAAAAAGATGTTTATGGGCTTCGGGTTCGTGGGTTTGGCTTAAAAGCCTTTTACGTACGGCCCCCATAAGCTTGAGAAAGACCCCGTATTCTTGGCCAAACTGGGATTCAAGTGTTTGGCGCAATTGTTTGGCCAGGGCCGGGCTTTGGCCGGACGTTGAAACGGTAATGACCAAATCCTCTCGCTGAACAATTGCAGGCAAAATGAAATTACAAACTTCGGGACGATCCGCGATGTTACACAAAGTGTTGAGATGCTCGGCATCACTGCTAATTTTCCGGTTTAGTCCCTCGTCGTCAGTGGCCCCGATCACCAGGAACATGCCGTCTAGATCGCCGGATTGGTAGGAACGCTCTCTGAGCTTTATTAGACCGGATAGTGCAAAATCCCGCAGCTGCTGTGATACCACGGGGCTGATCACCGTAACCTTGGCGCCACAATCCAATAGTGTGGCGACCTTGCGCGTTCCCACGCTGCCGCCGCCGACCACCAGGCAGTTACGATTCTGAATGTCCAGATGCACTGGGTAATAACGCATTTTAGCTATTGGTTATTCGTTATTCGTTATTCGTTATTCGTGATCAAATGATTTATCATTACTGACCATAATAAAAATTGGAGATCGGCTAGTGAATTCTGAGCCAGAAAGAGTTATTCACCACAAAAGCACAAAATTACGTTTAACTTTTCCGTTTTGTTTCGAAATTGGGTTATTCTTTTTTATTTACAAGGTGAAATTCGAAGACGTAATTCAAAACAAATGACCAATAACCTCCAGCCGCATCAGATCCTCTGCCAACACAAGCGCACCGGAATATGTTTTGCGGCACTCTTGCTCAATGTCAACCCGATCGCACTCTGGATAGAAGTGGGTCAGTACCAGTTTGGCGACCCCGGCCCGGGTTGCTATATCGCCTGCCAAAGACGGCGTCAGGTGCCCTTTTACCCCCTTATCGTCCGGCAGGGCGGATTCACAAATTAAAAGATCCGCCTTTTTTGCCAGGGTAACAAGATTTTCACTGTAATCTGTATCTCCAGAGTAAACCACCGAATAACCGTCGGCATTCGTAACCCGGTAAGCAATGCTTTCTTCATTGTGTTCCACCGGAGCGGATTCAACCATAAAGTCTTTGAACCGGTGTGAATCTGGCGAGTTGTTGGCCAGCTCCAAAGTTTTAAGCATACCCGCGGCCGGTTCGATCCATTGACCGTATACGGATTTTAGACCGGCAAAGAAATCTTCAAATCCGCGGCCGGCGACAAGCGTAAGGGGTGTTTTGCGACGATTACCGTCCGGGTATTTGGTGGCGAAAATCAGTGGAACCAGTTCTGCGGTGTGATCCGGATGAAAATGGCTGTAAAAAATATAGTTAAGATCAAAAATAGTTGTATCTGCCTCCAGCAACCTTCTCATGGTACCCGGGCCCGAATCAAATAGAAGCTTTGCGCTGCCAATTTGCAAAAAAACCGAACATGAACTTCGCTTTAGCGAAGGGACACAGGTACCGGACCCGAGGATGGTGACTAAAATGCCTGATTTTTGACTTCCCATCACTTTTTGCCTGCTCTTTTCTCAACCCGCTGAATTAACCACGTCAAAAGCTTTTTTTCATCCCGCCAGTCAATCTGATCAGAGAGATCAGAATATCCAATTTCAGCACGTGCCATGTTTTTATGTCCGCCGGCCGAGCCGAATTGACCGAAACTTTCCTTGGCCACCTTACCGGCATTTTTACGGATGCCGTCGTTTCTGAAAATAACGATGAGCTTTTTATCACAGGTACCACTGACAATACTCCAGCTAACAGAAATAATTCTCATAAAAAAATCAGCAATAATGACACAGACATCCGGATTGCGCACCGGACCCAGATGCACAAATACACGGCCTTTTCGAAGGCGCTTGGTATGCAATGCAATCTTGAAATACTTTAAAAAATCGAGTCTGAGGTCCGACTGTTCGATTTTGCGGGCCAGATGGGTGTTTGCATACCGAAAAAGATACTGAAATGCACGCACATCCTCGATCAGGGTTTGTCCTTTAAAACTGTTGGTATCTATTTTGATCGCTTGAAACAGGCCGGTGGCCAGCTTTACCGAGGGCGTTATCCTTGCGGCCCGCAGGTATTCGGTGAGGATGGTGGCGGTGGCACCGTAAGTGGGCCGGATATCAGAAAAAGAAGCTTTGGCGTTGGTTTCCGGGTGATGGTCGATAATGACGTCAGGGTGAAGTTTTGCCATAAACTCATTGTGATCGGGCTGGGAATCCACAATGACGATTTTGCCGTACTGAGCGGGATCGATATCGTTAAAGGGCGTCATGGTCACACCCAGAAGTCGTAACATTGCCAAATTGTCCGGGCGATTGATTTTATTGACATGGGAAATTGTGACATTCAGGACCCTGCGCCACAGTAACCGACTGATGGCCATGGCACTGGCAATGGCGTCCGGATCGGCGTTGATCACGATGAGAACAGGGTCACTTCTTGAAAACTGATCATAGAAACGGCTCAGTTTTTCAGAGGTTGAACGTGCCATAATAGATTCTCGCGTTAATCATAGAGATATTACGATGAGTTCCGAGCGATTACAATAAAATTTTATTTAGACCGTTTTAAATACGATCCGGTTTTCCTCGACTTCGGCACTCAGTCGCGCACCTTCGGCAATGTCGCCTTTCAGGATCTCCATTGACAGCGGATTTTCAATCAATTGCTGGATCACCCGTTTTAGGGGTCGCGCTCCGTAAACCGGGTCATATCCTTTTTCAGCAATCAATGACATGGCCGCATCCGACAAACCAAGCTTGATATCTCTAGCTGCCAGCCGGCTGCTAAGCTTTTGAATTTGAATGGCTACAATTTCAGCAATTTGTTCCGGTGTCAGGTTTTGGAAAATGATGGTTTCATCGATACGGTTTAAAAATTCCGGCTTAAAATGCGCCCGCAGGGCTTCCGTGACCCGTTTTTCAATTTCTTCGCGGTTGACGGCGATCGCCTCCTGAATCCACTGACTGCCGATATTGGACGTCATGATAACAATGGTATTTTTGAAATCTACCGTGCGGCCCTGGCCGTCGGTCATTCGTCCGTCATCCAGAATTTGCAGCAAAACGTTGAATATCTCCGGGTGGGCTTTTTCGATTTCATCAAAAAGCACTACGGAATAGGGCCGACGCCGCACCGCTTCGGTCAGATAACCTCCTTCCTCATATCCGACGTAGCCCGGAGGTGCACCGATGAGCCGCGCGACGGAATGCTTTTCCATAAACTCGGACATGTCGACGCGGACCATGGCCTGTTCGCTGTCAAAGATGAAAGCGGCCAGCGCCTTGGCCAGTTCGGTCTTGCCAACGCCGGTGGGTCCCATGAAGATAAACGAGCCGATGGGACGATTGGGGTCCTGTAGTCCGGAACGCGCCCGGCGCACCGCATTGGAAACTGCTGCCACCGCCTGGTTTTGTCCGATGACCCGGTTATGGATCCGTTCTTCCATCTGCACCAGCTTTTCTCTCTCGCCTTCGAGCATTTTGCTTACCGGAATCCCGGTCCAGCGGGAGACCACTTCGGCCACATCCTCATCGTCGACCTCTTCTTTGAGCATCTTGCTGTGAGCCTGAAGCTCGGTAAGCTTCTGATTGGCTTCTTCCAGGCGGTTCTGAAGTTCCGCAGCCTTGCCGTAACGGATTTCGGCAACTTTGGCCAGATCCCCTTCCCGTTCGGCCAACTGGGCTTCCGTGTTCAACTGTTCCTGTTGTTCTTTTATGCTGCGGATGGTCTGAATCATGGCTTTTTCATTCTGCCAGTGCGCCTTCATTATCTTCAGTTCATCATTCATGTCAGCCAGTCCGGCTTCCAGTTTTTTGATCCTTTCTTTAGATGCCGGATCGGACTCTTTTTTCAGCGCCTGGCGTTCAATTTCCGCCTGGGTGATTTTTCTCTGAATCTCGTCAATTTCCGCCGGCATACTGTCAATTTCGATGCGCAGTTTGGAAGCACACTCGTCAATTAAATCAATGGCTTTGTCCGGCAGGAAGCGATCTGAAATATAACGGTCCGAAAGGGTCGCAGCCGCCACAATGGCGGAATCCTTAATCCTGACACCATGATGTACCTCGTATTTTTCCTTCAAACCACGCAGAATCGATATGGTATCCTCGACGGTGGGTTCTTTTACCATCACCGGTTGAAATCGTCTTTCCAGGGCGGCATCTTTCTCAATATACTTGCGATACTCATTTAAGGTGGTGGCGCCCACACAGCGCAGCGTCCCCCTGGCCAGGGCCGGTTTGAGCATGTTGGAGGCATCCACGGCGCCTTCGGCCGCCCCTGCGCCCACAACGGTGTGAAGCTCATCGATGAATAGAATGATTTCGCCTTCGGCATTTTCCACCTCTTTTAAAACCGCCTTTAGGCGATCTTCAAACTCACCCCTGTATTTGGCGCCGGCGATCAAGGATCCCATATCCAACGCCACCAGCCGCCTGTTTTTCAAGGATTCGGACACATCGCCGTCCACAATGCGCTGGGCCATCCCTTCTACAATCGCCGTTTTGCCGACACCTGGTTCGCCGATGAGAACCGGATTGTTTTTAGTTCGTCTGGAAAGCACCTGAACAATGCGCCGTATTTCCTCATCCCTTCCGATCACAGGATCGACCTTGCCCAGGCGTGCCAGATCCGTTAGATCCCGGCTGAACTTTTCCAGGGCCTGGTATTTTTCCTCCGGGTTCGGATCGGTGATGCGCTGGTTGCCGCGAATTTCCATCAGTACTTTCAGGATCGCATCCGGGGTAACGCCGCCGCCGTTAAGAATTGCGGCCGCCTGGCCGTGTTTTTCATCCGCGATGGCCAAAAAGATATGCTCGATGCTGACATACTCATCTTTCATCCGGGTGGCCTGGGCAAATGCCGCCTCCAAAACGGCTTTGCTTCTCGGAGAAGCGTAGATATCGGCTAGCCCGCCACCGCTGACTCTGGGTATTTTTTCAAGCGCGGCGATGACCCGTTGAGCGATTTCGTCGGGTGAGACCCCCAATTTGCGGAGCATGGCACCGGCTATTCCTTCCGGTTCCTTGAGCATGGCCGCCAGCAGGTGTTCAGGCTCGAATTGCTGATGGCTATACTGCGATGCCAGGGCTTGAGAATTTTGAATAAGTTCCTGAGATTTTATGGTAAATTTGTCAAATCGCATTATCTCCCTCGCAGAAATGCTGTTTATAAAAATTTGGTCTGAAATTTGCAAACAATATAAACATATTCTTTTTGCTGTCAAACTGTGCTGAGTGCTGAAACCTGGATGATTTAAAATCGGAGCTTTTTACTGCGATCCCTTGCAACGAGGCATGATCAGGTAAACGAGTCCTGCCTTCCAAAAGCCCGTTTCCCACTTTGAATTACCCGGAACCCTTTTTTCATTTCCTTGACACAACGATCGGATTCCATTATAAGCATGCGCTTATCGATCCAGTTTTTCCGAATGTGTTACCGCATCCACCGGAAAACAAGCTATTTTGTCAAAATCTATAAAGTGGCTGAAGAATGACGTCTGCGAATGAGAGGCGGCGATCAACGGTCTTGAATCAAACATTATCTATGAGAGGAAAATTGAAACATGGAAACATTGGACCTACAACGACAGGAAGCACCTTTACGCCGATTGATGGGACCGGGACCGTTGGATGTCCACCCCCGAGTATACAAGGCATTGTCTTCGCCGGTTATCGGATATTTAGATCCGGTTTATCTTAAGGTCTTAGACCGAATCGGTGAACTACTGCCGCCGGTTTTCGGCACCCAAAACAGGCTCACCAATGCCATGCCGGGGACCGGTTCATCCGGCATGGAGGCTTGCATCACCAATTTGATCGAGCCGGGAGACCGGGTTCTGATCTGTGTGAACGGATTTTTTGGCGATCGTATCCGCCAGATGGCGGAACGCCAGGAAGCTGAGATCACAGTTATCGAAGAAGAATGGGGCAAGCCCGTCGATCCGGACCGCGTGGCAGCCGCGCTAAAGCAAAACGCTTACAAGCTGGTGGCCCTGGTGCATGCCGAAACATCCACGGGTGTCCTGCAGCCGGTCGCAGACATCGCCCGACTGGCCAAAGAAAACGGTGCCCTGATGATGCTGGACACGGTATCATCGCTCGGCGGTATCGAAGTCAAGGTCGATGAATGGGGTATCGATGGCTGCTTCAGCTGCTCACAAAAATGTATCGGTTGCTCGGCAGGTCTAGCGCCCATAACCTTCAGCGAACGGGCTCTTGACACCGTCAAAAAACGCAAAAATCCTGTGCGCAGCTGGTATCTGGACATATCGCTGATTGAAAAATACTGGAGCAACGAACGGGTTTATCATCATACGAGTTCAAGCACGTTGAATTATGCCTTGCTGGAAGCGCTGCTTTTGATCCACGAAGAAGGTTTGCAAAACCGGTTTACACGCCACCTGAAGAATCATAAAGCCCTGGTGGCCGGCGTAGAAGCCCTGGGACTCAAGATGCTGGTAAGTCCGCATTATCGGCTGCCAACGCTGAATACGGTTATGATTCCCGCGGGGGTGGACGATATTAAAATAAGGCGTTACCTGCTGGAAAAATTCAAGCTCGACATCGGTGGCGGATTCGGTCGCCTTAAAGGGAAAGTATGGCGCGTAGGGTTGATGGGGTATTCGTCTTCGGCCGACAATGTGCTCTTTTTTATTCCCGCCATCAGTCGGGCCCTGGCCTTACAGGGGTATAAGACGGATCTGGCGGCCGGGCTGGATGCGGTGCTCTCGGAACTGGACGGCAATGGGAATAATGTAGTGGCGCTAAGGGAAAAGACGGCTGCCGCAGCGCATTGATTTTTTGGCCCTGTTCGTCGTATAAAAATAGTCGTTTCGGCTATTTTATCCGAGGCCAGCCATGAAAAGGCTCTGCTGAACGCAAACTCTCGTACAGAGCGATGCCGACGGCGGTGGAAAGATTCAACGATCGGGTTTCAGCTGTGATGGGTATGTAATAGGTTGATCTTGCATATCTGTCCAAAAGCGCTTTAGCAAGACCGCGGGTTTCCGACCCGAAGACAAGAAAAAGCCGTTTTGCCGAAGGCATGGTCCGGAAAGATTTGGCCCCTCTTTTTGAAAACACGGCGACTTCACCGTCCTGAGGTGCCAGTTTACTCAAAAACTCGTAGAAATCATTCCAAAGGGACAGTTTGACCTTGTCCCAGTAATCCAGGCCCGCTCTTTGCACCTCGCGGCTGTCAAGGGAGAAACCCAGGGGTTTGATGAGATGCAAACAGGTGCCGGTGGCAAGGCAGGTACGCCCGATATTGCCGGTATTCCAGTGTATTTCGGGGGCTACCAAAACAACGTGACGTTCCAGTTTTTGCTCATGGGTATTTGAGGAAATTGACACGCACTTATTGTAATCGTTTGCCGCAGTATGGACAATATTTAAAAACCTGATCCAGAGACCTTTTGCAATCGGGACAGGTTTTATTCTTAACGTCGGTCTGCTGTGAAAAATCCGGACCAAATTCAGGAATCGCCTTTTCACAACGATCACACATGATGAATGGATCACCTTTTTTAACTCTCAAGAGTGGGATAAAAAAGAGGCTGAGATAGTGATCCCCCCGTTTAAAATAAGCCTGGTGCAAGCCGCAAAGCGGGCAGCGCCTCGGGTTTGGGTCCAGGACCTTCGTTTTGGGAGATATGCCGGCGATAAAGATCATACAGGAGTGCTCAAATCCCGCT
>JBAVYC010000142.1:0-2471 GCA_049698595.1 Desulfobacterales bacterium
ATATCAAACCACCAAGAAACCGGTCGGCAGAAACAATTCTGACCCCTTTTATAAAACTGTCGATCCCGGCTCTCTTGACAACTTGATATGAAAAAGGAATTTTCAGTTTCTCCGTAAAATAATACAAATGGGGCGAAGGATTGATATCGTTACTTTTAGCTTCCACGGCAAACCAGGGTTTGTTATCAATGGTCACCAGGAAGTCCACTTCCTTTTTTTCTATACTCCTAAGATAATATAATTGTGCTTTGTAGCCCTCATAATCCTGGAGAAAATGCACAAGCTTGAGGAGATGTGACGCCACGCAATTTTCAAATCTTGCCGGTTCCTGATCGATTTCCGACCAATTATTTTTGCTTATAAACAAAATGTATTTAAACTTATTTTGCTTATAGGCAAAATATTCTTATGATCACTTAGTGTTCCTATCCATAATCACGGTAACATATTAGCCGAAACATTTTATCCTACAAGGGCACTGAATGTTGAATGGATTCGATTTTCATTTCTTTTTTTATAGAATCCATTCCTCAAGTTATACGTTACAGTAATTTTGAATCTATGTGCTTAGCCACAAAGATGCTCAAAAAGCCATTTTTATGGTTGAACATTGAAATTCAAGAATATATGAAGGGATCTGTTTTGCCAAGCAAGGGAAAAAATACAGGAATTGGATGATTCAACATGGACGAAGCGACGCTGATTGAAAAATTGCTGAAAATCGAGGCTCTGTTCTCCGGTGCCGCCACTGAAGGAGAACGGGCATCTGCCGATTTGGCCAGGCACCGCATCTTGCGGCGGCTGGCCGAATTGATCCCGGAAGACCCGCCGGTTGAATTTAAGTTCACTTTTCAGGACATGTGGTCTCACAAGGTCTTTGTGACGTTGCTGCGCCGCTATGGTTTAAAACCTTATCGCTACCACGCCCAGCGTTATACCACCGTGATGGTTCAGGTGCCGAAGCGGTTTGTCGATGAAACCCTC
Organism: Desulfobacterales bacterium; assembly: GCA_049698595.1. GTDB lineage: Bacteria > Desulfobacterota > Desulfobacteria > Desulfobacterales > JAFDCJ01 > JAFDCJ01. Next base: position 985 of record JBAVYC010000142.1, read on the forward strand.
TGGCCAGAGTTTCAAAAAATCAATTCTGAATTGAACGCGTATCTGCAGGAAGTCACCGACAGGGTAGTAAAACGGGTTCTTCACGAAGACAGTTCGGAGGCCGTCGTGGTGGATCGACCTTTGGAAATTGAAATGCACGCGGATCGAAGTTCAAATACGGAAAAATCGAAAACCTCTAAGGACAGGCAATCAGAGACTGCCAGCCCTTCGGTAAAATCCAAGAAAAATAAAAAGAAGAAAGGCAAAAAAAAGAAAAAACGGAGGCGTTAGAATCATTTGAACATTAGAATTTTGAATTTGTTTCGCATTTCGATATTCGAATTTCGAATTTTCTATGGCTTCGCTATTTGTGCCCCGGATCGGTAGAACCTTTTTGGGCCTATCACTTGATGGGGTGGCTTAATATCAAAGTCATCACCGCCCGGCACCCGCCATCCGGGCCAGCGACCGGGCCATGTTGTCAAGAAAGGCTTCATCCGGAATCGAGATCGTCATTTTAAGGCTGCCGTCTTCCTCCTTTTCCAGGCAATCGCTCAGTTTGGTCTTGAATGCACCGGCCAGCTGAGTGGCCTCATCGGATTCGTCTTTATCGGATAGCATTTCACCGATAAAGGCAAACGCCGCCCCGACCAGTTGCCCGCCGGCGGCGGCGATCTTTTTCTTCCTTGCCAGCGCCTGCGCTTCTTTCTCAACCCGTTCTTTCATGCTTTCATCTTCAGCGGCTGCCGGTTTTTCACCCAGCAGGATCTCCAGTCGCCGCTTCAGCTCTTCCATCCCGGCCGCCATGTCGACTTCCGAGGTATCGGAATCAGGATCGAGCACCGCCAGGGAGAGTTCGTGCTTGGCCGAAAGGGTTGCCAGCAGGTTTTCCTCCAGGGTATCTTTGGTCACCAGCAAAAAGACCTGAACCGGCCGCTTTTGCCCCATGCGGTGGGCCCGGCTGATGCGCTGTTCCAGGACGGCCGGATTCCAGGGCAAATCAACATTGATGACGGTATTGGCCGCCTGAAGATTCAGCCCGGTGGCACCGGCATTGGTGGTAATAAAAAGTTTGCAATCCGGATCTTTTTGGAACTGATGCATGAGCCCCTGCCGCTTTTTCTGGGGCACCGAACCATCCAGTCTGACATAATTCAGTTTCTTTTTTTCCAACAGAGGCTCGATCAGATTCAGCATGGTCGTCCATTCGGAAAACAGGACGATTTTGCGGTCTTCTTCAGCCATCAGCTGGTCCAGCAACTGGTCGAGTTCCTCCAGCTTGCTGGAATATCCCGGTCCCTGTTTGTCCACCAAAAAGGTGCTGTTGGCGCACATCCTGCACATCAGCAACGCTTTTTGAAGTCTGAGTAAATCCATTTCAGTCAGGTATTTTTTATTGATAATGGTCTGGATTATCTGGCGGTGGCCTTTTTGCAAATCCAGCTGTTCCTCGGTGGGCGGGATTCTCAAAACTTGGGTGGTGCGCGGGGGCAGCTGTTTGATGACCC
>JBAVYC010000143.1:0-6585 GCA_049698595.1 Desulfobacterales bacterium
ACACTTATTGGGTCGAACGGGGCCGGCAAAACGACCATACTGCGTGCCATAAGCGGTTTGAAGCACCCCACGACCGGGGGAATTCATTTCAAGGGACAAAGAATAGAAAAACTGTCCGCCCATAAAATAAATGCCTTGGGTATTGCCATGGTGCCCGAGGGAAGACGAGTTTTTCCGCAAATGACCGTGCTGGAAAACCTCTTGACAGGGGCTTTTCTGCGTAAAGACAAGGTCAGGATCCAAAAAGATTTAGAGGAAGTGGTTTTCAGGCATTTCCCACGCTTAAAAGAGAGAACGAAACAGTCAGCCGGTACTTTGAGTGGCGGTGAACAGCAGATGCTGGCCATGGGACGCGCACTCATGTCGGCACCCGAACTACTGCTTTTGGATGAACCGTCACTGGGGCTATCACCCATTATGTGTGGAGAAATTGGGAAAATTATCAGGGACATCCATGCCGATGGCAGAACTGTCGTTTTAGTTGAACAGAATGCCCGGCTGGCCTTAGCGCTGGCCCATCAAGCCTATGTTATCGAAACCGGAAATATCACCTTGTCCGGTCCGGCTGAAGAGTTGCGTAACAGCGCTGAAGTAAAAAAAGCATATCTGGGTGGCTGAGAGGCGTTCGGCACAGAGATCAAAAAGGCCACGCTGGGCTTGCGAGAGAGGCTCTCCCGGTCTCTTTGAATACAAATAGTAAAGAATCCAGGCCCAAAGGACCTCGCTTTTGATTGCCCCTGGAAGTGGACTGTCCATGAATCTGCTCTGCTCAACATACTAATGGAGTGTTGGAGTAATGGAGTATTGGAAAAACAAAAACCCAACGCCGATTTTCTGTAGCTTTAAATAGAGGCCATCGAGATTCTTTGATGCATAGAGTTCACGAGCGATAGACCATCACTCCAGTACTCCAAAACTCCATCACTCCTTGAAATTGTTGTAGGCAGAACAGATTTGCTCTGACCTGGGCCAGAGGACCAAGATTTCTGAGTTTGATTAAAAATTTGTTCGATTATCATGTGCAAACGATTTTGAAATTAGGGAGAAAATATGAACACCAGTGCCCGCGACAGAGTGGCACATTTGGATTTTTGGTCATCACCGGTGGCGCCCGAACCGCTGGCCGGCGGCATTACCAACACCAATTTCATTGTTGACGACCAGGGCGAGCGTTTTGTCGTTCGGGTTGGCGACGACATCCCGCTGCATGGTGTCATGCGATTTAACGAAATCGCGGCCGCGCGTGCCGCCCACGCCACCGGCATCTCGCCCGAGATCGTTTATAGCACAGACGGGGTCTTCATCATGCGCTACATTAAAGGGCAAACGCTTGTGGAAAATGATGTACGGCAGCAGCAGAACCTGGAACGTATCATCCACCTGATCCAAGTTTGCCACCATGAAATACCCAAACATTTCCGAGGTCCGGCACTTGTCTTCTGGCCCTTCCATGCTTGCCGAAACTACATATTCACAGCCAGGGATGGCAACAGCCGGATGACAGAGTTACTTCCACGTTTTCTTGGCATTAACGAAAATCTGGAAAAAACAGTCGGTGAAATAAAATTGGTATTCGGGCATAATGACCTGCTGGCCGCCAATTTCATCGATGACGGCAAACGCTTATGGCTTCTCGATTGGGATTATGCGGGCTACAACACAGCACTTTTCGACCTGGCCAATCTGTCTTCAAACAATGCGTTGTCTGCGCAACAGGAAGACTGGATCCTGGAAAACTACTATCAGCAACCGGTGACAGACCGTCTGCGCCGCCGTCTGGCCGCCATGAAGTGTGTGTCCTTATTGCGTGAAACTTTATGGAGCATCGTCTCCGAGATACACTCAACCCTGGATTTCGATTACGTGAGCTACACCGGGAAAAACCTCTCTCGCTTTGAGAACGCTTATGAGGCCTTTCGACAAATGGGTTGATTCATTACCTGTGCTGCAAGTTTATTTTCGTGAATTTGCACCGCCGCACCGTCCCGGCGAAATCCTCCTGTTCACTCTGTTAAGCGGATGAACGCGAAAGGGTCAGATTACTTCCCACGCTGTTCAACAGGAAAGCTCCCGGTAGTTCTTCTTCAAAACGGGAGAGCGCTTTATGGCCGGTACAGTGCATGGGCACGATCACTTCCGGTGAAAAATTTTTCATTTCTGCAATGGTCGGTTCAATTGCAGGCGCCATTGCGGGTCCCGTAAGATGAAACCCGCCCACGACGGCACAGATCCGGGACTGGCCGGTCAGCTCACGTGCGAAATGAAGCGAATTGACGATTCCGGCATGGGCGCAGCCTGATATGACCACAAGTCCACGATCTCCGAGACTTACAACCAGGAACTGGTCGTCACTGAAGGCATCCGGCACAATCTGGCCATCGCGTTCGATAAAGGCCGACGGCATACCCTTTTCAAAGGGTGTAATGCGCGGAACTTCACCCGAAACCAGGACCGTATTTTCAGCCAGGTATAATGGGTTTTTGGATTCCTTCAGATTGATGTTACCGGCATTAATCGAATCGCGTTGAAATGGCCGGGGCAAGGTCAGTCTGTTACCATCGGGCAGAGTCATGAAACGGGGGAGGAATCCGTCCGGGTGCATAATGACCGGCACATTTTCGCGCAGGCCTTCAAGGACCGAATGCAGCCCCCCGGTATGGTCCATGTGCCCATGACTGAGAACGACGGCCTCCACTTCCTTTAGATCCATCCCCAGGTATCCGAGATTGCGGCTTGCGGTTCCCGGATTATAGCCTGCATCCAGCAGGACCATGTGGGACTCATTCGCAAGATGGACTTTTACCAAAAGAGATAGTCCGTGTTCTGCAAGAAGCGTATTTTCAGGGATTCGTCCATCCGTGGCCAGCGGTGGCCTTTTCATAAAAGTACTTTCCGGGAGAAGCACGTCAACATAGTTATCCACCAGTGTCAGTATCTCGACCCGATCGACGGGTACCGGCCCATGGCTGTGGTCATTCATTTTTCCTTACCTCCATAATCACAAAACGGTTTCTGAATACATTAATAAACGAATCTGTAACCCAAAATAAAGTTATTCATCGTGCTAGCTTTCAATTGTAATTAATTTTGGAGTAATGACTAAAGGATTTATATCTCTGTTTGCAACACTCCAGGACTCCATCACTCCAGGACTGAAACTATCAAGAACTTTTGGCATCCTTTGAATTAACTCTTTTGGGATGTAATGATCTTGAGCTTTATTAGTCTATTCCAACAGATTTGCTCCGTTGTTCCATTAGAATGACGTTTCTCCAAATTCCTTTGTGCGGCCCTTAGGTCATTTTCCATTCACTCAATTCAGAAGCCACCGGCTATACCGGTGAGAATTTAAAAGGTTCTACCGTTACCGCGAGGGCATGCTTGATCGGTGCGTGTCTGATCGATGCCGGCGGCTTATGAATTGATGCTCAAAACTTGTGTGTTAGTCGCAATTCCTACGCTATCTTTTACATACTCGACATCGAAACTCAAGAAGATTCCAAGAAAGCAGACGACAATATGTCGTGATCTTGCGTGGGTTTGGTGGCTAAAATCATCAATTATTAATCTGAATCGAGCACCACCGCTAGCCCGAAAAGCAGTCAGTTTAATCGTGAAAAATCCTTTTTGGAACCATGAAAAAGCCCCTCAGATGTTAAATTAATCGATATTGATAGTGGAAGCGGCCTCCAGTCGTGATTGACTCGGTTAGGAAGGTAACGATAATCGTGGCTGGAAGCAACTCCCACCACCATCAAACTCGGCTGAAAATGGCATAATTTCCATATAGTTTCATAGAATAATCGAGCTGTATGGACGGTTTTCACTGTTCGCAACTCATATTTTATCACATTATCAACAGCATGAGATATTGTAGGATTAGTTGATAAAGCCTTGGGACGCCAGGTTATCATTGTAGGGAGGGTGCTGGGTCAAAACCGGTATCTTTTTTTAAGCATCTGTGGGGTTCGAATGGCAGCCTAGTCCGTTGTTTGCCGCTCCTCCACGATGAAGTTGACAAGCAGGGTCGTATTTAGTATTTGATTACCGTCGCTGTGATCTGGATGGGCGCGAACGGTTTGTTCGAGACCAGATTCACGCTCGGGAAAGCTTGCCCCAATGTTGCAACCTTAGGGTGACTTTTACAATCGGGTTCAATCCGCCGCTGAATTACGGATTGGCCATGAAACTGATAAACTGCTGGAAACCCGTAGATCCATGCTTGGAAATAAACCTGCAAAATCGACGAATATTCTGATTATGGGGCTGGGGGGCGTCGGCTATTACCTGGCCAAGCGTCTGGTGCATGAAGGTTACGCAATCACGGCCATTGAGTCGGATAACGCCTTGGTTCGTCAAGCCGATGGGAATGTCGATGCCCGCCTGTTTCAGGGCAATGCCATGAGCATCGAGTGCTGGCGGGAGGCCTCTGCCGGAAAAATGGATTATCTCATCGCGGTTACAGACAACGATGCCGTCAATATGATGGCCTGCTTGATTGCCGACCGTTTCGGCATTCCACGCAAAATAGCCCGGGTACGGTCCCTTGAGTTCGGGGGCGAAAAATCTCTCCTAAGCGCCGAAGATCTTAAGATCGATCTGATCATTCACCCTGAAGAGTTGGCGGCCCAGGAAATTTTCAGACTGATTAAACTCAGGGCCGGAAACGACATTATCGATGTTGCCGAGGGGCAAATACAGGTCATGGCCACCCGCATTCATGAAAAATCGCCCCTGGCCTATAGAAAACTGAAAGATATCTCTAAAGACTATCGTGAATTTCCCTTTCGGGTAGTTGCGATTGCGCGCGGGATCACCACGCTGATCCCCGGCGGTGAGCACGAGCTATTGCCGCAGGATCAAGCCTTTTTTATGACCAGCAACGAAAACCTGTCACGTCTGATGGACATGGCCGATGTCGATCAACAGAAACGCCACAGGGTGATGGTTCTGGGAGGCGGTCTGGTGGGGCGCCGCCTGGCCGAACTACTGGGCAAAACGGTCGAGGTCAGACTGATCGAGAAAGATGAAAAGTATGCCCAGGAGCTTTCCCATGCACTGTCGGACACGGAAGTATTGCATGGTGACGGATCGGATTCGGATGTACTGGTTTCAGCGGGTCTGTTGGACATGGATACCTTTATCACGGCCACCGGCGAAAACGAAACCAATATCATGAGCTGCGTACTGGCCAAATACCTGATGAATTCACCGAATGGCGAGTCACACGGTAAGCAGAGAAAAACCATTGCCCTGGTGAACAAAGAAGATTATCTGGTGCTGGCGGCAACGATGGGATCTGACATCGCGCTGAACAAAAAAATACTGGCCGGCAACGAGATTCTAAAATTCATTCGCCGGGGCGAGCTGCTTTCGGTGGCGCATCTGCATGGGTTTGATGCCGAAGTGGTAGAAATCGTTGCCGCCCCGAACTCGCCGATTACCCGGAAACCCCTTTCTAAACTGGATTCTTCCTATTATGGGAAAATAATGATTGGGAGCATCTATCGAGACGGCATGTGGCAGGTCGCGGTCGGGGACACCCACATTCAAAGTGATGAGCGGGTGATCGTGGTCTGCATGTCAGCGCATTTGAAGGATGTCCAGACATTATTTCTGGCCTGAAATATCAAATTGGTTCGCCGGTTTGCCCGTTGGCCGGTTCGCCCGTTAAAAAATGGATCCTTTCCGATTTTGACTGCCCAACGGGTTCAACGGACATTGCGGGCCAGCGGGCATAACAGGCCAACCGACTTATCTCTTCCAGAATGACGGGTAAAATATGACCAGCGCCGAAAACATTTCCAGTCGGCCCACCAGCATGTTCCAGGATAAGAACCATTTACCCAAATCCGAAATGTGAGCGTAATTTTCGGATGGGCCCACCGCCCCGAATCCCGGTCCGATGTTCATCAGCGTTGCAATCACCGAACTCATGGCGGTGACATAATCCATTTGGTCTATCAACACCATGACACACCCACCACCCAGCACCAGGAAAATGTTAACGATAAAATAACAAACGGCCAGATCGACGATTTGAGGTTCGACCGGACGCTGATTCAAACGGACCGATACCACCGCCATCGGTCGCAAAAAGATGCGCTTTATGGCTGCAACCCCGAATTTGCATATCAGGACGTAATGAACGACTTTGATTCCGCTGGTGGTCGATCCGGCGCAAGCGCCGATAAAACAGACCGCATAGAGGAACATTTGGGCTGCCTGGGGCCACATCTCATAGTCAGCCGTGGTGAATCCGGTGGTTGTCAAGATCGAGGTTACCTGGAAGGTCGCGTAGCGGATCGAATCGGTCAGGCTGGCGTATGTGTTTTCCTTCCACAATATCCATGACACCATCCCACAAAAAAAGAGCATGAATCCCACATACCAGCGGAATTCGGTATTGATTCTGATGATGCGCCAGTTGCCCTGCAGCATGTGGTAAAAGAGCATGAAGGTCATGCCGCCCAAGAACATGAAGAGTATGATCACCCAGTCATAGTAGGCACTGTTGTAATGCCCGATGCTGCCGTTCCACGGCGAATAGCCGGAAGTTGACACCGTTCCGAATGAATTACACAA
>JBAVYC010000144.1:0-3522 GCA_049698595.1 Desulfobacterales bacterium
ACCCCTTAATTTGGTGGCATACGTGATGGTTACCTTTTCTTTCGAGCCCGGGGCAATTTTTAAAGAGGCCGGATTAAGGGCCAGATTGACCGTGATGGCGCCTTTGTCCTCCAGGTTATTAAGGGGCACCTTTCCCGTGTAAATCGTCGACAATTTTTCAAGCATCCGCTTGCCTCCGATGATCTCCACTGTTTTGGGCTCAATGGTGACATTGCTAAGGATAAACTGGTCCGGTAATTTCCCGACCCAATCGATTTGAACCGGCAATTCCTTTTTGATGAGCACATCCAGATCCACATCCACCACCGGGGGTGTCACTCTTTTTAGTATAATTCCGGGCGGCAGGGAGATGCTTTCACGGGTAATCGTAAAAGGATTGGGGCCCACCTTGGATTTACTCAAATCCAGCTTAACCTGAATCTGGTCGGGCTTTATTGATTTAATCAGCGCACCCGAACCCTCCAGTTCAAGGCTGACGGTATTGCCGGAAGTTTTGACGATTTCCATGGCAGGATCCCGATTCATGTATACTACCGGAATTTCGAGGGTAGCCAGGGTGTCAACCCCTTTGGAAACGCTGAACCATACCCCGGTAACAAATATGATTGAAAATAGGGCCGCAATAACGACCGTCAGTCTTTCTTTTATCGACTCGCGGCTTTTCTTAGCGGCAGTTCCCATGTGTTGCTGCAAAATCTGTTCGAGCCGGCGCCTTTGTTTAACCACCTTCATCTGAGAGTTTTGCGCAACCGCGACATCCCCTCTTTCCTCGGAAACAGCAATAATCAGGGCATCGGTGGCTTCAGCCAGCCCCAGGGCCGCCCGGTGACGCGTTCCGTAATAAGAGGGCAGATCATCTCGACGGGACAGGGGCAGAATGGCTGAGACCTGAGTAATCTGGTCTCCCTGGACAATTGCGGCACCATCGTGGACCGGATTATCAGGCCAGAATATGCTCAAAATCATCTCTTTTGAAATTTCCCCTTTCCAGGGAATTCCTTTTTGGATCATCTCTTCCAAATCTTCTTTGCCCGGCAGCACGATCATAGCGCCACAATTTCGGCGAGCCATTTCAAGAACACTCTGAACAATAATTTCGATAGTGCTGATGACTTTTTTTGACGCCCCCCCCCAAAAGATAAACTTTAAATTGCGTGCCAGCAGAACCGTTCGAATTTCATTGCGGAAAATCACAATGATAATAAAAGCCCCCAGGGTAACAACTCCCTGGACCACCCAGCTGGTTACGATCAGACCCATGGAAACTGCGATTTGCTGAAAGAACCACAGAATGGTCATACCGATCAGCACGCGAAAAGCATTGGTTCCCCTGAATAGGACATAGAACCTGAAAAGAATATAACTGACCAGGCTGATGTCGATGATATCCTGCCATCTAAGGCTCAAAATCAGGTAGATAACCCTGTCCATATTCTATTATTCCGTGATGCTGAATCTTAAAATGTCTAAAATATTTCCCTGGGAGTCGATGATCTCCACCCGCCAGGGTCCGATATCTTTTGCGCGAAACTGAATGCTGCTGAATGTCGACCAGCGCGGAGGTTTGAGTGTCAGTTTTATTCTGGCACTTGTCTGATCGCGGTGAAACCACTGATGATAAATAATTGTTTTTTCCGGTACCGGATCAAACGAGGTAAAACAGATGGCTTTTCGTCTTTCGATTGAAAATACAGTGGTTGGATTTTGGGGAATCAATTCCTGTAAATCTTCACACATAACCGCTTGAACCAGAAGGATCTCAGCGGCGGATGGCTCGGATTCTCCCGTATCACCGGATTGCGATTTCGCTGAAACCGGAAACAAAAAACATAGGATAACGGCAGGCAACAGCAGTTGCAAAATACGATGGTTCATGGTCTCATACCTGCAAAAATTGAAGGGTAACTGGAATATTCGGCCCTTAGCGGCCTTTTTCTGACAACATGTGGTAAGGAGCGTTTTGATTAAATCTGTCAGACAATTTCGATTGGGTCTGACATTCAATATATCTTCTTAAATATCTTATACTTATTATTGCACTTTTTCAATAAAATCCACAAAAGTCTTTGCAAATTTTAAACAACTTTTGTAATTTAACACCATGGACCCTAAAAAACAGTTGATCCAAAACCCGGCTCCGGGTAGGCGAATGGTGAAGTTTTGCGGAGATACGGTGGTTTTCACCCTTGTGTTGCCCCATCCCCAGGACGGAAGGGCCTGGGTGCGTACGAATATCGGCCAGGCCAAGGTCATCCGCAGCGAAATTTTTCGGCACGTCGAACAGGATGAAAACCCATTGGGCAGAGCCTGGTTTGACATTCCCATGAAACGCATCGACCCCCAGTCCTTTAAGGTCACACTGCCATTATGTGAAAGCGGTCACTTTGAGGCCAAGTGTTTCTTTTTGCAGGAAAACGAGATGAACCCCATCTGGCCTCAGGGACCCAATACCGTAATCAACGTGGACTCGGCCGATGCCTGCTGCGCAAACATTATTTACAATGCCTTCGTGCGGCAATTCGGTCCGAACCTGGCCACTGCCGAAACCCTGGCCGACGCTGAAAGAGAGGCCATTGATGAACTTGACAAATCCGGTTATACCGTCATTCCCCCATCCGGAACGTTTCGAGATCTGATTCATAAACTCGATTTTATTCTGGGTGAATTGGGGTGTCGGATTCTAATGCTTTTGCCGATTCATCCGACCCCCACAACCTACGGCCGCATGGGAAGATTCGGCAGCCCCTACGCAGCGTTAAGCTTTACCGCCGTCGATCCGGCCCTGGCGCAGTTTGACCCCCACGCCACCCCCCTGGAACAGTTCATTGAACTGGTGGACGCGGTTCATCAACGCAACGCCAGAATATTTATCGACATCGCCATTAATCATACCGGTTGGGCGGCCAGCCTGCATGAATCCCATCCCCAGTGGCTGGTACGGGGCCCCGAGGGCAGGATTGAAGTCCCCGGAGCCTGGGGTGTCGACTGGGAAGATTTGACCAAACTGGATTACAGTCACAAAGATCTCTGGAAGTACATGGCGGACGTTTTTTTGACCTGGTGCAACCGCGGGGTGGACGGCTTTCGCTGCGATGCCGGTTACATGATTCCGGTCCTGGCCTGGCGATACATTATTGCCAAGGTTCGCGATCAGTATCCGGCCACGACATTTTTACTTGAAGGTCTTGGCGGAAAAATTTCAGTGACCCGCGACCTGCTCAACAACGCCAATTTAAACTGGGCCTATTCGGAACTGTTTCAAAACTATGAGCGCGGGCAAATAGAAAACTACCTGCCCGAGGCCCTCGACATCTCGAACAGCGATGGCATCACGGTCAATTTCGCGGAAACCCATGACAATCCTCGCCTAGCATCCCGTTCAAAACGCTACGCCTGCATGCGCACGGCTTTGTGCGCGCTTGCAGCTCAACAGGGTGCGTTTGGCTTCGCCAACGGGGTGGAGTGGTATGCCACCGAAAAGATCAACGTTCACAATAGTGCTTCACTGAATTGGGGTGCGCA
>JBAVYC010000145.1:0-3441 GCA_049698595.1 Desulfobacterales bacterium
GAGCTATTACCCCGGTTTAAAGGGAATACAAAGTTGGTTGATGATTTTTTTTCAGAGCACAAAATTGAAATCACGCCATTGGATACCATTTCCGTAACAATAGCTGCAAAAAGCTGGATGAAATATCTAAAACGAAAGGAAAAGGTTAAATGCCCCCAATGCGGCTATCAACTGATTTATAAGGCTCATTTCCTTTCTGATTTTTTCATTGGAGGTTTTGTCTCGGCCAAATGTGATGCAATTATTACCAGAGATCGGGGAATATACAAAAAATATTTTCCGAATTTAGTTGGGTATGAAAACTGTTTATCCTAAGTTTTATATCCTACCCGGATAAACCTGAAAACTGGTTTTGGTAATTGGATATTGGGATTTGAGATTTATTTGAAATTTGATGCTTGTAATTTGTAATTTTCTCTATTTCATCCAACATTCCAGCAGGTTAAACTTCTTGTAAGCACCACCGAACTATTTGGTCCTACCTTAGCCTGACGGCCATGTCTGCAGGATTTAAAGGTTTTTATAGTTATAATAAAATTTTAAAACGCGTTCAACATACGCTTCGGTCTCTTCATAGGGGGGGACGGTTTTATAGCGTTCCACCGCCGTGGGGCCGGCATTATAAGCAGCCAGGGACAGGGCCAGCTTTCCTTTAAAACGATCGTACATTTGTTTGAAATAGCGTGCGCCGGCATGAATATTTTGCGATGGATCAAAGGGGTCCTTGATTCCCAGGGGTTTAAAATTCTCCGGCATGATTTGCATCAACCCCTTCGCCCCTTTTTTGGACACCGCCCGGGGATCGAAACCCGACTCCGCTTTAATGATGGCTTTGAGCAGGGGAAATGAAACGTCATACTGCCGGGAGGCGTTGGCGATGATATCGTCATATTTTTGGGTTGAATAGCGGGGGTTGTTCTTCGGCTTTTCACGGAGGAACAATTTGAAATTTTGATTTGATGAGGTCGGTGTATTGGTAAAATGCATGACCCCGTTTTCGTCGATATAGCGGTAGATATCCGCATGGGCAGTCAAATCGGCTGTAAACAATAGGATAATCACATAACCTATTATTATCCCAATAAATTTAATTATACTCCGATCCATTGTCACCCATTGCTTTTGCTGTTTCCGAAACTGACGGTTCAGGGTTCAAAGGTTAAAACCGATGGATGCTGCTTCAAATGAAGACACGATCCCTTTGATATGAGCTGTCCATTTTTGTAACCCTGAACGGTGAACTCTGAACCACTCAACCTCTATTAAACAATTTATACACCAAATCACAACCAAACACAAGATTTTTATGATATTTCTAAATAATTATAAAGGGTTATATTGTTAGAACAGCTTGAGTTGCATCTGTTCAGGTCCCTTCTTCTTTCTCTTTTTTAACCGGGGCGTATCGTCCTGTTTTAGCCGATTCTCAATGTCCGCCACAAAATCAGAGAGATCACGCTCTTCAAGTTTGCCGTAAATCCTGCGCTTTTTGGCCCGGGTTAAATAGAGCCTGTCCTTGGCCCGGGTCATGGCCACATAAAACAATCTTCTTTCTTCCTGGATATCCACTTGCCCGCGATTCGGTCGCTTGAAGGGTATTAAATTTTCTTCACAGCCGCTAATAAATACGACCGGGAATTCGAGTCCTTTGGCTGCATGCATCGTCATCAAGGAAACTTTTTCTGCCTTTGGCGCATAGATATCCGTATCGGTGTGCAGCGCAATGTTGGCTAAAAAACCACTTAAATCCACGCCAAAATTCAAGGCCGCTTCAACCAGGCGGGTGAAAGCCTCTTTTATTTTGACACCACTGTTCAACATGCCGAATAATTTGGTGTTTTTTTCCAGATACAACAATTTAGCCGCCACCGACAAACCGGAAATATCCTCTTTGTATTGCGAAAGTTGCCGGGAAAAATCATTTAGCATCTGCTGCCGGGATGGTTTTAAACCGGGTACAGGAAACCGGGCGGCCTTGAGTAGTCCCTGCTGCAGGGTAAACTGATTCCGGTAACACCAGTCTTTAAAAGAATCCAGGGTTTTCTTGCCGATGCCGGGCATGACAATCCGATTGATTTTTTCATAATCCAGATAACCGCCGCAGCCTTCAATCGCTTTTAACAAGGAAATTAGTTCCGGCAAACCCTTTTGATTGAGTTCATTTTCCCGACTTGCAATTTGAATGGGAATGCCGGCCCGCTCAAATACTTGTTCAATAACCCTGTGCTGTTCGTTGGTGCGGTACAACACCGCAAAATCGGAATAGCTGCGAGACATGGCAATGTTGGCATCGATAAGCCTGCCGGTATCGACGGAATGAAATCCGGTGCCCCCGATCTGCTGCTCGATAATCCCGGCAATGGTTAGCGCCTCCGTTTTGTCGGTAGCCAATTCCATGATACTGATGGTTTTAGCGCCGTCAATCTGTGAATAGGTCCGTTCATCAGAGGCGTGCTGGCGATGATCTTTGATAACCTGGAAGGAAGCATTCAAGATGGTTTTGGTTGAACGGTAATTTCTGACAAGGTTGATTACCCCGGTGTCCGGATAATCGCTGATAAAGCGATTAAAAAATTTTACATCAGAACCTCTGAAACCATAAATTGCTTGATCCGGATCTCCAATAACACACAGATCTTTGACGGAGTTTTTTGCGGGTGCCAACGCTCTGACAATACGATACTGAGCCTGGTTTAAATCCTGATATTCGTCCACAAAAATATGCTGAAATTGTTTTTTATATTTTTTACAGAATTTTTCGTCGGTTTCAAACAGCCGGACCACCTGAAAAATAAGATCCTCATAGTCATAGAGATTCTGAATCGCCAGGATGTTCTGGTACGTCCGGTATATATCCGCGATTATTTTTTTTTGTGAATCAGCAGCGTTCATCTTTTCAAACTCATCAGGATCGAGGATCTGTTGTTTGGCTGCGATGATATGTTTTAAAATCTGTCCCGGTTTCAAAGACACCCGACAACCTTTTTTTCGTACATAGGCCGAAGCTTCGGCGATCAGAATACCGCGGTGGTGGTCATCAATGATATCTTTGGGATTTTCATTTTGCTCGTTTAATATCTGGTAACAAAACGAATGGAAGGTCGCTACTAACGGCAAGGATCGGGTGTCTCCCATCAGACCCTTTAATCTCGTACGCATCTCCTGGGCCGCCTTATTGGTAAAAGTGACGGCCAGCACCCGGTAGGCCGAAACTTTTTTTTTCATCATCAGAAAAGCAATCCGGTGCGTCAGGGTGCGGGTTTTACCGGTACCGGGTCCGGCAACAATCAACAGAGGTCCGCCTGTATATTCAACGGCCCGGCGCTGCTCTGGGTTGAGTTGACTGAAAATATAGATGGTTCCAGGCTCAGTAAACAAATCCAATTGTTTTTTTGGGGGAAGCTCTCTGGGTTCAGCCAATGATGCCTTAGGTGATGGTGC
>JBAVYC010000146.1:0-3884 GCA_049698595.1 Desulfobacterales bacterium
GATCTGGAACTGATTCAACTGGTCAGTTTCGGGGATGCCGTTTCCTTAAAGACGCTTCAATCCCAGAACTTTCGTTTGAAGACGTTTTTTTCCGGTTGGGTGGCCAACGAAGCCATCGAGAGGGGCCAGATAGATCTGATACCCAGTCGGTTTGTGAAGATCCCCCAATTAATTGGTTCTCTCCTGAGGCCGATTGACGTTGCCGTCGTTCAAATAACACCTCCGAATGCAGCTGGATTTTGCAGCTTGGGAATTGCGATCGATGTCGCCCGCGAAGCCCTGGAACAGGCTTCGATTCGGGTCGGTGAGATCAACACTCAAATTCCCCGAACGTTTGGCGATACCTATGTGCCGGTGTCTGAATTTGACTTCCTGGTTCGTTCGACGGATCCGCCGATATATTTCGACCGCTGGGAGACGGATGATGTCTGGGATCAGGTGGCTCAACACGTGGCCTCGTTAATCGAGGATGAAAGCTGTCTGGCGTTTTCCATCGGTCCGCTTTACGAGGCATTGGCCCGACGTCTGGCGGACAAGCGTAATCTGGGAATACACTCCCCTTTTTTTACGGATCCGTTGATGGATCTGATGAAAAGCGGGGCTGCCAACAATCGGCGCAAGGAAACGTATCGTGGGGTATCGCTGACCTCCTATGCCTTTGGTACGCCAAAGTTGATGAAATGGCTGGACAACAATCCCCTGGTCGAGTTCCAGCGAATCGACAAGGTCTTCAACCCGTTGACAATTGGTCGCAATCCGCGATTTGTCACGATAGTTGCGGCCAGAAAGGTGGATTTGTGCGGCCGTATCGGACTTTACATTGGCAAAGGCAATGTGGCCTCCGGTCCGGCCGAGGTGATGGATTTCTTGAATGGTGCGGAAATATCGGAAGGCGGACGTTCCATTTTTGCTTTGACCAGCCGGGACCCGAACGGGATACCGAACATTTTGTTGTCCATCGCTGATCTGCCCAACCAGTTCAGTGCGTTCGAATCCGTGGGCGCGGTCGTTACTGAATATGGTGTCGCTTACCTTGAAGGACGCACCATCAGAGAGCGGGCGCAAGCCCTGATCGACATTGCCCACCCGGACGACCGGTCAGGTCTTGTGCAGGAGGCCAAAGCTAAAAAGATTTTGTACCCTGACCAAATCTTTCTGGCAGAGAGCGCTCGCCTCTATCCGTCGCATATCGCGGCAACCTATTCGATCAAAGGTGATATCCGGATAAGATTCAGGGCCATCAGACCTTCCGATGAGGAAGGCATGCGTCACTTGTTTTATCGCTTTTCAGACGAATCGGTGTATTACCGCTACTTTCACTCCGTCAGCAGCATGCCGCATGCAAAAATGCAGGAATATGTCAATGTGGACTGGAACCAGATCATGTCCATCGTCGGGTTGATCGGTGAAGAGGGAAAAGGCCGCATTATCGCCGAGGCAAGATATATCAAAATTCCCAGTAATCCTTTTGCAGAGGTGGTTTTCGTCGTGGACGAAAAATACCAGCACTTAGGAATTGCCTTTTTTCTTTATAAAATGCTGATCCGTTTGGCCAAAGAGAAAGGGATCAAGGGGTTTATGGCGGAAGTTTTATTTTCAAACATTGGCATGATGAAGGTTTTCCGCAAAGGGGATCTGCCGGTAGAAGCGCGTTTGGAAAGTGGTGAATATCATCTGGTGATCCCTTTCAGCAAGAATGCCGGGATTTGATAACGACACCTAAGTGCTCCTATTCATAATTTCGGTAACATATTCTCCGCAATTTTTTTCTCTACAAGGACACTGAGTAATGACTGGATTCGATCTTTATTTTCTTTTTTTAACCCCGATGAAATGGGATAAAAAGATTTCATTGGGCAGGCAGGATTTACAGGATTAAGGAGATTTTTTTTGCCTACAGCGACATACCCATAGGCCGAAGGCCTTTCTATCCAGATAATCATGTAAATCCTGTCTGATATCCCGTTCATGCCGCTTTGATCCAGGTGTCTCCCCCCGACGAGTTCGGATGGATGAGCCTTGGCATAGCAGTGGACATTTTACTGGTCGCCGTCCAGTCCGCGGACCGGGTCATTGCCCAGGTTAAAAATCATGGAAAGTGATGTCCAGTTCTCCTTTGGGTAACGGAATGATAAATACGGGCTTTCTGGTCCTGCGCAGCACCCTTTTAGAAGTGCTTCCTAAAAAGGTATTTGCGATGATGCCCTTTCCATGAGTTCCCAGCACGATCACATCACAGTCTAATTCATCTGCTTTACTCAGGATGACTTCGGGGGCGAAACCCTCACATACTTCTATGGATTTCACTTTCCCGGCACCACCCGGGTCATCTTTGAGTTCCTTTTCACAAAATAGTGTCACTCTCTTTTTTATCCGTTCCATCGTGTCAGATACTCTTTCTTCAAATAGCTTTTTGCGCTGGGCTTCATCAAGGTAGAAATCCAGCATACCAGTACCACCCGGTATGGGTTCAAAAACATTTAAAATGACAATGTCCGCATCGTGCTTTATGGCAGAGTTAACGGCATAGCGAAATACGTAGGCTGAATTGGGGGATAGATCTGTCGCATAAAGAATTTTTTTAATTTTAGGAATCATCGTTTTTCTCCTTTTTTTGCTTTTTTGTTTCATCAATTTAGATTAGCAAAACTCATACCAAATAAGTATTTTTCATGTTGAGAAGTATTTGCGTATGCTGATCTATCAGCAGATTCGGCTTGGAAGTATAGTAACCGTTTTAATTTTATCGTCAATCCCACCGCTGGCGGGACCTTCAATCCAACATTGTATTATCCCATAACCCATCATTCCGCTATTCCAGCATTCCAATTGGAATGAAGAGCCTATCGCTTTATGTCCTTCTGAATAGCTCTATTTTTGCAATATGTAAAATATTTCGACACCACGCTTTGGATCTGGATGAAGAGCCTCTGAATTCCTTCAATAAATCAATATAGTTCCAATTAGTTAGCAGAACTCACCTTTAACCTGCCTCTTGGCATGCCCTTTGCTTTTTAAAGATCAATAAGACTTGAAAGGCAAACCGGTGAAAACGAATATTACTTTACTAATTGCTGATCGAAATCCACATGTCCGCAAATTCCTGCAGCGCGAGATGACGGCGGCAGGCTATCGGGTGCAGTTGGCGGATAATGCACACGAAGTTATTAAATGGGCATTCAGTCGTGAACCGCTTGACCTGGTCATATTGGATCCAGACCTTCCCGATGCCGATGAAAGCCAAATGTTGCATCATCTTCTGAATCGGGTTCCGGCGCTGCCGGTGGTGGTGCATACCTACGCGTCGGAATATGGGGATGCTTTCAAAGATATGGAAGAGCTCTTTTTTGTGGAAAAAGGGGGCAGCAGTGTGGAACGTCTGAAACAGGTGGTTTACGACATCCTGGTTGAACCTTCTTGCCGCGGGCAAAAAATTTAAAAGCTGTCGAATGTTGGTATAGTCTGGCCGGCAGAAACGAATTGGAACAGGGTGACTGATGAAACAGAATCCATATGCGGGCTTAAAAAAGGTAATTCTTGCCGGCATGATCCTGGTACCTTTGATTCCATTTGTTATGGTATTGGGCATCGGATATTATTACTTCACCACCTCACTGGAAAACAACACCATCGCCAGTATGCGGCGAATTGTGCAAGACCATCGTCAGATGATCGAGTCCTTTCTGATGGAAAGAAAAGCCGATCTGGAGTTTATCCTCAATACCAACAGCATTGAAGACCTGATCCGTCCCGATCAACTTCAACGTACATTTGAAAATTTGCAAAAAGAATCCCACGCTTTTGTTGATCTGGGAATTTTCGATGAAAGCGGTCTCCACGTTGCTTACCACGGGCCTTACCATCTAACGGGCAAGGTTTATGAC
>JBAVYC010000147.1:0-1554 GCA_049698595.1 Desulfobacterales bacterium
CCCGCAGCTGATGTTCCCGGTCTTTCTTGGACATGACTTTGCGCAGGGCGTCGGCTTCGGCATGGGAGAAGCCGGCCAGGACAACCGCGGCCCGGGATACGTCTTCCTGATAGACCATAATGCCGAAAGTTTCGTCCAGCACCTCGGCTAACAGCGGATGAATCGGGTCCCATGGGCCTCCGTGCAAACGGCGGATGTATTCGCGGATAAACTCATTGGCGGCCGGGCGAATGATGCTGCTGTGGATCACCAGGTGTTCAAAGTCACCGACCTTCGATTTTTGCTGTAAAAGTCGCATGGCAGGGCTTTCAATGTAAAAACAGCCCATGGTGCGGCCTTGGGCCAGGGCCTGCTGGGTGGCCAGGTCGTCTTCCGGCTCCCAGCGGGATTCGTCAAAGGTCACGCTGTTGGCGCGCAGGTTGCCGATCGCATCCCGGATGACTCCCAGACTGCGATTTCCCAGCAGGTCGATTTTGACCAGACCGGCATCTTCAGTGGCGTCTTTTTCCCATTGGATGATGGGCACGCCCTTGGGGGCGCGTTCCAGCGGCACATACTCGTCAATGGGACGGGGCGTGATAACGACGCCGCCGGGGTGGACGGACAAATAGCGCGGCGTGCCGATGATGCGCTGGGCAAAGTCCAGGATCTCCGGCCACGGATGTGGAAATTCCAGGGATTTTGACTCGGGGCGTTGTTTGAGCCCGGTCAGCAATTCGGGCTCGGATTCTTTGGCGCGCCAGAACCGCGGCAGCCGTTTGGAAACCCGGCCGATCTCGCCGTCCGTCAGCCCATATACCTTGGCGACTTCGCGGATGGCCATGCGCGGCTGAAACAGCACGTGATTGGATACCATGGCGGCGTGGCCGCGGTGCCGGTGCAAGACCGCCTCCAGGACGTCATCGCGTTCGTCCCAGGCAAAATCGACATCGATGTCGGGCGGATCCGTGCGACCGGGATTTAAAAAGCGTTCGAAATACAAATTGTGCTTGAGCGGGCAGACATTGGTGATTCCGAGGCAATAGGCCACCAGGGATGCGGCGCCGGAACCGCGGCCGCAGGTACGCGGGCTGTGTTGAATGATATTTTGAACGATTAAAAAATAAGCGGCAAATCCCATACCCGTAATGCTGTGCAATTCGTGTTCGAGCCGCTCCACCACGGCTTCGCAAAGTTCTTGACCATAACGCTGGCGGGCACCGGCATAAGCGGCCTGACGCAGGCGTCGGGCTGGATCGGCACCGTTTGCGCCCTCCAGAGGCGGCATGACAATGCCGAATTGCGGACCTGTAAACGTCAGACGCTCGGCAATTTCATGGGTTGCCCGGATAGCTTGCGGACAGATGTCGAATCGGCGGCGGTATTCTTCAGGTGAAGCCAGCCAGGCATTGGCCGGCGCAACATCGTCGGCGGCCAGACGCGACAATGAGGTGTTGCGGTCGATGGCTCTCAGCAGGCGGTGAACGGCTGCATCCCGGGGGTGCAGAAAAAAGCTTCCCGGTGTTGCCGCCAGGGATACTCCCAGATGTTTTGCGACGCGGCGCAGCGCATGGG
>JBAVYC010000148.1:0-5998 GCA_049698595.1 Desulfobacterales bacterium
TGTCCACCTTTTCCTGCTTAAGGCGATCCAGTGCCAGCCGAATGGCTTCCCGACAGCTCAGCAACTTTTGGGGTATAATCGACTGTATCCGGTTTTCGGTGCAGACCGCATCACTCGTCAGACCTTCGGTTAAAGGTTGTGCGATCGATGCCGGAACCGGACTGATCAGATGAATCCACAACGCACTCAGCGTCGGTGTAAGCACAGGTACCGGAATGATTAGGCGCTTCCTAAGATGGGCTTCTTCAGCATAAATATCCAGCAAATCACGATAGGTTAGAATATCGGGACCACCGATGTCGTAGGTTTGTCCGCTGGTTTCGTCATGTTCGAGGCAGCCGACCAGATATGCGATGACATTGCGAATGGCGATGGGTTGATTCAATGAGCGCACCCAGCGGGGCGTTGTCATGGCGGGTAGACGCTCTACCAGGTAGCGCAAAATCTCAAAAGAAGCGCTGCCCGAACCCAGGATCATCGGGGTTCTCAAATCAGTGGTGGGAACCGGTCCGGCCTGAAGTATATCGGCGACCTCAATGCGTGATCGCAGGTGTTTGCTCAAGGCGCCATCTTTGGCTTCCGCCAGACCACCGAGGTAGATGATCCTCTCCACTCCCGCAGCGCTGGCCGCTGCGACCATATTGCGGGCCGCGCGGCGATCGGCCGCAACAAATTTTTCCTTTTGGGCGATCATGGAATGAACCAGGTAATAAGCCACCCGGCACCCGGACGCGGCCTGTTTGAGAGATTCAAGGTCCAGAACATCCCCTTGAACCAGCTCAACTTGGCTGTGCCCAGCCCAGGGGCGGCAGCCCATTTTCCCCAGGTTTCGCCCCATGGCCCGCACCCGATAGCCGTCAGCAAGCAAGGCCGGAATCAGCCGCCCACCGACATAGCCCGTGGCGCCTGTTACCAGAATGGGATCCGATTTCATGGTCAGGTTTTCCTTTCTTGGATCAGTATCAGCGGCCACCAGCAGAGCTGGAAGTATGAGGATGGCTCCTGGAAGGGACCGGGGCGACCTCTGTGGTTGGCCGCTGATTTTTAAAACGTATACCAGTTGGTGATTAACAAAGCAATTAGTTTCGTTCTCTTACCAGCGCTGGTTCTGTCTCCGGCTTAAAAAAAGAAACATGTATGACCCTTTCTTGCTTCAAATTTGATTGGTTCGTGTATAAGGAATTTCGTTCAAGGCTAAGTTCATAGTCTCATAAATACCGTAATGTAAAAGTTCAGTGTTCTTCCTCGGAAGCAAAACCCCATACCAGTCATTTTTGCATGTAAAACTTCATATTTCCTTCTTTTTTGATGGTTTCATGTTGATATTTCCTCTTTTTTTGGATATCTTACCTGCAATTGGAGGATCCACCATGTTTAAGCGCATTATTCACATACCCCTGAAAACCAGGAAAAGCTTTTTTCTATTCGGACCCAGAGGCACTGGGAAAACGACCTGGCTCCGGCAACATCTACCAGAGGCACTCTTTTTCAACCTGCTTCAGTCAGAGCCTTACAATCGGCTGTCAGCAAATCCCGGACTCATCCGGGAGATGATCCCGCCGCATTACTCAGACTGGATTATTATCGATGAGATACAACGCATCCCGGAATTATTGAATGAGATTCACGATCTAATCGAATCCCAGAAACGCATTTTTATCCTTACGGGTTCCAGTGCAAGAAAACTACGGCAAAAGGGGATAAATCTACTGGCTGGCCGGGCACTTACCTATCATCTGCATCCACTAACGGCAAAGGAGCAGGAAAACGCCTGGCAAATATCACAATCTCTGCGTTATGGTCACCTACCGGCACGTTTCAGCGAGCATGATCCACAAAAATATTTAAAAGATTATGTACAGACATACATCCGTGAAGAAGTACTGCAGGAAAGCCTGACCCGGAATATCGGACATTTTTCGCGCTTTTTGGAAGTTGCCAGTTTTTCCCAGGGTTCCGTCATCAATACCAGTGAAATCGCTAGAGAAGCACATATCGAGCGTGCTACGGCGGAAAATTATTTTTCCATACTTGAAGATCTGCTTATCGGGGTGTGTCTGCCGGTGTTTTCCCGGAAAGCCAAAAGAAAATTGATCCGTCATCAGAAATTTTATTATTTCGATACCGGTGTGTTCCGGGCAATTCGACCAACCGGTCCACTGGACTCAGACGCTGAACTTGACGGCCCGGCAATGGAAACATTAGTCTTTCAGGAGCTGCGTGCAATGAATGACTACCTGGAATGTGGTTATCAGCTTTATTTCTGGCGGACTAAAAATGGTCTGGAGGTAGATTTCATCCTGTACGGTCCCGAAGGATTGATCGCCATTGAGGTCAAACGCTCTGCACACGTACATTCAAAAAATTTGAGGGGATTGAAAGAGTTCAAAAAAGACTATCCTCCGGCAAGATGCTATCTCTTTTACGGCGGTTCAACGCCCCTCTATATCGACGACATTACGGTACTTCATATCGAGCAAGCATTAGGGAATCTGAAGCAATTATTACGCCCTTCCTAACCGAACCGACTCCCATAATATAATTCTCTGTAGATTATTTAAAACGCTGCATACCATATTTTGTGTGCGGTTTTCTGTTTGATTAGTTCTATTTCTGCAAAACTCCGTTGGAATTTTTTAATATACTGGGTCAAGAAAGGGGTCAGATCTTTGTAATTGACAAAATGAACCGTTTGTGCCTATAAAACCCCATGGCGAGACCACTGAGAATAGAATATCCGGGTGCGTATTATCACGTGATGAACCGTGGCAACCGTCGAGAGAATATATTTCTAACAGAGAAAGATCGTAAGGTTTTTCTGGCGGGATTAGTAGATAGCTGTGAAACATACCACATTAAACTCATCGCCTTCGTGTTGATGACCAATCATTTCCACCTTCTTGTCCAGACACCACAAGCCAATCTTAGCGAGTTTATGCGGCACTTTTTAGTCACCTACACCGTAAGGTTTAATCGTCGCAATGGCCGCACGGGCCATGTTTTTCAGGGGCGGTTTAAATCATTGTTAGTCGATGAAGATGAGTATCTATTGCCGCTGAGTCGCTATATCCATTTAAATCCGATTCGAACCAGCCAGTTTAAAGATGCTAACTTTCCAACAAAATCAGAATATCTTAAAAAGTATCCCTGGAGCACTTTTCCGGGATATTGTTATCTTAGAAAAAGAAACAAGAATATCGATTACGACTGGTTTTTGAGCACATATTTCGGTGGGGACACGGCAAAAGGCCGACGCCACTGCCGGGAATATGTGTTTAACACCATTGAAGGGGAAATTGAAAACCCATTTGAAGAGGTGGTCCATCAATCAATTCTTGGCGGTCAAGACTTTGTCAACTGGGTGCGGCAGAAATTACCACAGAAGGGGCAACGTGAGATACCGTCGCTAACAAAATTACAGCAACATATATCTGTTGAGCGCATTATCGGAGAAGTGGCGATAGCTGGAAATACAGATGCTGAGAGTCTGCTGGATCGAAAAACAAAACTAAAAGATTTAAGGCAGATGGCCATGGAGCTGAGTTATCGATGCAGTAACTGTAAACAAAAGGAAATCGGTGCGATCTTTGGTGTCGATTACAGCACCGTGAGTCAGAGCCGAGCACGTCTGAAAGCGAAGCTAAAATCAAATCGCAAATTGAAAAAACAATTTCAACGACTTCTTGAACAGATCAACAAGCTTTCAAATTCAAAGATCTGATCCCATTTTCACTTAGATCAAACAAGATATGTATCTTCAAAAAAAATCACCTCCAGCTGGGACCAAAGTGTCAGGATGGGCATGACCGCATTTCATTATCCGTTCCAGGTATCGGCCAATTCAAAAGACAGCTCGATAAAATTATCGATGCCCTGCCCTTGTACAATAATTTCCCTTACAGACAGCAGAAGAAACGGGTTGTGCGGAATACGGTGGTTGGTAAAAGAAATTTTAAAATCAGCTTGACAGCAGTGACCTTGTACCAAACAGCTCCTTTTTGTCTCGGTTTAACTCTGTGCCGGTGTAAGGCGGCAAAAAAATCAGGGCCGTTTCATTTATCTTACAGATCACCCGGAGATATACAGCCGGCAGATGCAAAAAAGGGCAAGCCGACAGGTAACCACTGGTTTTCCATCAGACTCAGAAGCCGTAGAGATATTAGTTCAGCTGATAAAGTACCCGGACATTGGCATCAAGCAGCTAGCGGCGAAGGTATCAAAGCCGGGCAAACAGGCAGTTCCTGCCATGATCAGAAGGTTTTTAGAGTTCCATGACTTGTTAAAAAAACTTCGGCTACCGGGCGGTGAAATGTCTCAAGAGCTATATTGACAAGATAAATAGGGATCACCGTTCAGCCAACTTATTTGAGCAAGTGCCGACAATTGAGTTTTACCCGAAATTCAGCCAACGCCATGATGGTCTAAAAGTGCTCAAAAGCCGCGAAAAGAAAAGAGTATGCGATAATCCGAAAGCGGTTAAAAACGCATAAAATCCGTACCGTTGTTCGGCGAAAAGCGAAAGAGTTGGGTAAAATCATAAGGGATGATCCAGAGGCGGTCGGTCATCTTTCGGCCGGTATCGAAAACGGTTGTGTTGATGACACGGCTGCAGAAAATATGCCGGCAATGGCGGCCTATGCTATGGTTCACTGGACTTTTGACAAGTCAGAACTGGAGGGCTACGGCTTTCCCTTCGATTGCTCTCATTTGATATTCTATCAGAGGCTAAAGAAGTTACACGAACTTATCGATGCCCAGGGTATCAAAGACAAGACCTTGTCCAGACTCTGGCGACCTCTGATAAAAGTTGTTGAAGACCAGCAGTTAAAAAAGGCGGCCGCGCAGATGCAAAAGAAAGTAGAGGTCTTTAAAAAATTGCGCGAGGCGCTTTCCTTAACTGATTCAAACAGCAAAAAAGGGCTTAACGATGATGGTCAAGATGCAGATATAAGAAGCATCGAAGAAAAAGTAAAGATATTTCGAAATGAAGTAATACCGGATAGCAAAGATTTTGAGAAAATGACCGAACAGATTGACAAATATTGGGAAAAACTTTTTGCCGACCCGATAACGGTAACGAGTTCAGCCGGTGAGCTCACCATCCAACCTCAACGAACGAATAATATTTTGGAACGATTCTTCCGGGATTTGAAACGCGGTAACCGGCGAAGAAGTGGCACAGTATCTTTGAATAAAACACTCAGGTTTATGCTTGCGGACACCCCTATAGTTAAGAATTTAAACAATCCGGAGTACCTGGAGATAATACTCGATGGTTGCCGGATTTTGGAAGAGCGTTTTGAGAGAATCGATAGTCGCCTAGTAGCAGAAAAATTGAAAGCAGAACAAAGAAAGCATCAAATTGTCGGTTCTGAGATGAAAAAGATCATTAAGCTGCCGGATTTGCCGGAGCGATTGAGCGCTCTATTGGCCCATTAGCAAGCAAGATCGGTACCAACCGCTAATTACGCTCATGGCAAATTTTAGAGAATGCTCGAATCTAATCTGCGGTTACAGGCTTGTTTTTATAATTTCATAACATTTGGATTCGTGATGTTAGACAATGTTTAGACTATAATTTGAATTGTCAAGTATTCTCAGAAAATACGTTAGGATATGTCCATAAGGATGGGTTGCCGTTATCCACAATTCAGCCAAAGTGCGGGAGCATTCTGGAGGCGGCACCCGGAGTCGAACCAGGGGATTAAGCATTTGCAATCCTCTGCCTTACCACTTGGCTATGCCGCCATGTTGAAACATTGGATTACCTTAACATATGAAGCGGCATAATGGAAGATAAAACCATTCAGAGTACCAAATTGTCGGTTGATAATAAGCAGATTATGATTACTATCATTTTATGATCATTTTAATTGGTTAATATCAAATAGAATTTTAACCACATTCAAGGAAAGGAGGGGGAACCATGGCACTGATTAAAGAGGATTTTGAAAAAGAAACCTTAGAGGCTTGGCGGACTTACACAGCAGCTTTGGAA
>JBAVYC010000149.1:0-2810 GCA_049698595.1 Desulfobacterales bacterium
ACCGGAGGCAGTCCGATTCTTCAAAGGGCCGCAGCTTTGGCCAAAAACAACCAGGCACGGTTGATGGTAGTGGATGTCATCGAAGACTTACCCCGCCACATGCCAATGCAGATAGTCACAATAACGCCTGTGAAGTTACAGAAGCTTATCCTCCAAGAACGGCAGAAACAGCTGGAGCGCTTGGTCTCATCCATCCGAAAAGAAGGACTTTCGGTTGGTGTTAGTGTGCTAATCGGAACGCCGTTTCTGGAAATCAACCGCCAGGTGTTGAGACAAAAGCACGATCTTGTGATCATGGCCGCCGAGGGCCGCAACGGACTGAAAGGCCGTTTGTTTGGCAGCACATCGCTGCACCTGATGCGTAAGTGTCCGTGCCCGGTCTGGGTGATTAAGCCGACCCGGCGCGAACGCTTCCGTCGGATTTTGGCGGCTGTGGATCCTATGTGTGCCGAGGAGGACAAGAACCTGCTCAACAGCAAAATCATGGATCTAACGACTTCACTGGCGAAAATGGAGCAAAGTGAAATTCACATCGTACATACCTGGAATTTTCGAGGAGAACAACTGTTGCGGGTTCGCGGTAGGATGTCTGGCGAAATGATCGATGCTTTAGCCAGCCAAACCAGGGCTATACATAAGAGAGAGTTCGACGAGCTTATTGGAAATTACTCACTGGAAAACCTGAATCACCGGTTGCATTTTTTAAAAGGTGACCCGTCAATCCAGATCACCGATTTGATTGCCGAACACGGAATCGATCTCATTGTAATGGGCACAGTCTGCCGAACAGGTGTGGCGGGTTTTTTCATCGGAAATACAGCCGAAAGCGTACTTCAGGAGGTAAATTGTTCAGTTCTGACGGTAAAACCTGACGGGTTTGTCTCTCCTGTCAAGCTGGAAACTGCTGGATCCTGGACCCCCAAATTCAGGAATGTCGCTGGCGATCTAAGGCCATTCAACCCCGGCCAAATTTGAGGAAGAATTCATGCAGATCATAACAACCCACAAAGGCACCGACTTTGACGCCACAGCATCTGTACTGGCGGCAAAGATTCTGTATCCTGAGGCGGTAGCGGTGTTGCCTAGGAGTTTGAATCCGAACGTCAGAGCCTTTTTATCGATTCATAAAGACCTGTTTGATGTAAAAACACCGGATGAAATTGAATTTGACGAAGTCATGAGCTTGGTCATTGTCGATACAAATCGCTGGGACCGACTTGATCAAATGGATAAAGTCAAAGAAAAGCAAAACCTAGAAATAATTCTGTGGGACCATCATTTAGCTTCCGGGGACATTGATGCGAACTGGCGGTGCGAGGATGCGGTCGGGGCAAATATCACGCTGTTGATTCGGGAACTTAAACAACAAAATAAGGAACTTACCCCCATACGGGCCACCCTCTTTTTGGCCGGGCTTTATGAAGACACCGGCAATCTGACGTTTCCTGCCACAAAGGCCGAGGATGCCCTTGCCGCAGCCTACCTTTTACAGCAAGGAGCGGATCTAAGCGTTCTCAACTCATTTCTACGCCCGGCCTATGGTGAAAGCCAAAGAAAAATTTTGACCCGCATGCTGCAGACCGCCCAAAGAAAACGGTTAGGCGGTTATCAGATCGGCATCAATAAACTGGATATAACCGGACATGTGGGCAACCTTGCAGTAGTGGTCGGGATGTACCGGGAGATTTTAAATGTGGATGCGGCTTTTGGTATTTTTGTTCTCCCAAAACGCGGCAATATCATTGTCATCGGCCGCAGCGGAACAGACGGACTCGATGTGGGGCTCATCATGCGCGCTTTGGGCGGAGGCGGCCATCCCTCCGCCGGTTCCGCCTTGATCAAATCCGTCAACCCTGATGGCGTGGAACAAATGATCATCAACCTGATCAGCGGCAATCAACCAGCAGCTGTTCAGATAAGTGACCTGATGTCTTATCCGGTAGTGACACTATCTCCTGATACCCGAATGAAGGAGGTTTACACTATTTTGAGAGAAAAGGGGCACATGGGGATACCGGTCTTGGATGACGGCAGGCTTGTGGGCATTATATCAAGACGGGATTTTTGGAAAGCAAAAAAAACGTCGGCATTAAATGCCCCGGTCAGGGCATTTATGACCAAGAATGTAGTTACAATAAAACCGGGGAAAAGTCCGATGCAGGCGGCTCGCTTGATGATACAGCATGACATCGGCCGCCTTCTGGTGGTGGAAAACGGCCGTGTCATCGGCATTGTTACAAGATCCGATACCATGCGCTATTTTTACGATCTGCTGCCGGAGTGAGCAGATCCGGCGCTAATTACCATTAGGAGAAATATCATGGAGCATAAAGACCTGCAGGAATGTATTCGCAGTCTGGCAATGATGACTGAAACCGACAGCTTTCTAATCAGCTGTTACCTCAACCTGGAAAAAGGTGCTTCCGGCTGTCGGGATTTATTGAGGGAACGGGAGTTGCTGCTGGAAAAAAACGTGCCGGACGGGTTGCGGAACAACTTTAGCAAAACAATGGGAAAAATTCACTCTTTTCTCAGTGAAAAGTCATTTCGCGGTGAAAAAGGCCTGGCAATTTTTTCCCGGGAAGGTTCTGTGCCCTTCTTCCTTGCGCTTGAATTTCATGTGCCTTTGCCGAATCAGATTGTCATGGATCTGACGCCGCACATCTATCCACTCATTGAGTTGATGGACACCTATCACCGTTACGTAGTTGTCATTTCCACCGAGGAAAGCGCTCGTATTCTGGAGGTCCACACCGGTTCCATCACGGAATCCTTGTGGATGGAAAGGTCTGAGCTGCGAAAACGCGTCG